>JBOGGR010000447.1:0-3464 GCA_050744025.1 Acidimicrobiales bacterium | reverse complement strand
ACGGCGGGCAGGCCGGGGGCGCGGCCACCGGCCGCCAGGCGGGAGGTGCGGGCACCGGCCCGACGCGGGAGGGCGGAGCCGGGGGAGGTGCGGCCGCCGGCCCGACGCGGGAGCGCGAGGCCGGAGGTGCGGCCACCGGCCTCACGAGGGAGCGCTGGCTGCTGCCCCTGTTCGCCGAGCTCGGCTACGGGCGCCTGCAGGCGGCCAGGGCGATCGAGATCGAGGGCAAGTCCTACCCGGTCTCCCATGCCTGGGGCTCGGTGCCCATCCACCTGGTGGGCGCCGGCGTGGACCTGGACCGTCGCAGCCCCGGGGTGGCCGGGGCGGCGGCCATGGCCCCCCACGCCATGGTCCAGGAGCTCCTCAACCGCTCGGAGGACCACCTGTGGGCGTTCGTCTCCAACGGCCTGCGCCTGCGGGTGCTGCGCGACAACGCCAGCCTGACCGGGGTCGCCTACCTGGAGCTCGACCTCGAGGCCATCATGTCCGGCGAGGCCTACGCCGACTTCGCCCTCCTGTGGCTGGTCTGCCACCAGAGCCGGGTGGAGGCCGAGCGCCCGGAGGCCTGCTTCCTGGAGCGCTGGCGGGAGGAGGCCTGGACCCAGGGCGCCCGGGCCCTGGACCGCCTGCGGGTGGGGGTGGAGGCGGCCATCGTCGCCCTCGGCGAGGGGTTCCTCGCCCACCCGGCCAACCGGGAGCTGCGGGCCGCCCTGGTCGGAGGCGGCCTCGACCGCCAGGACTTCTACCGGGAGCTGCTGCGCCTCGTCTACCGCCTCCTGTTCCTGTTCGTGGCCGAGGACCGGGACCTGCTGGCGGTCCCCGGCGCCGGCGAGGAGCAGAGGGGCCGCTACCTCGCCTACTACTCGCTGGACCGCCTGCGCACCCTGGCCGAGCGGCGCTCGGGCGACGCCCACGCCGACCTGTGGCAGGGCCTGCGGCTGGTCATGGACGGGCTGGCCGCCGGCGGCATCCCGGCCCTCGGCCTCCCGGCCCTGGGCGGCTTCCTGTGGTCGGGGGCGGCCTCGCCCCACCTGATGGCCGCCGGGCTCGCCAACCGGGACCTGCTCCGCGCCGTGCGCCACCTCGCCAGCACGACCGAGGGCCGTGCCCTGGCCCGGGTGGACTACCGCAACCTCGGGGCCGAGGAGCTGGGGGCCGTCTACGAGTCCCTCCTGGAGCTCTCGCCCGAGCTCTCGGCTGAACAAGGCTGGTTCCGCCTCGCATCGGTGGGCCACGAACGCAAGTCGACCGGCAGCTACTACACCCCCACCTCCCTGGTCGACCAGCTCCTCTCCACCGCCCTCGACCCGGTGCTGGACGAGGCTGCCCGGGCCCCCGACCCCGAGGCCGCCATCCTCGGCCTCCGGGTCCTCGACCCCGCCTGCGGCAGCGGGCACTTCCTGGTGGCCGCCGGCAGGCGCATGGCGCATCGCCTGGCCCGGGCGCGCTGCGAGGAGGAGGAGCCCGACGTCGCCAGCCAGCACCACGCCCTTCGCGACGTCATCGGCCACTGCCTCTACGGGATCGACCGCAACGAGATGGCGATCGAGCTCACCAAAGTGAGCCTCTGGATGGAGGCCCTCGACCCGGGACGGCCGCTCTCGTTCCTCGACCACCACCTGGCCTGCGGCGACGCCCTCCTCGGGGCCACGCCGGAGCTGCTGGCGGGGGGCGTTCCCGACGACGCTTTCAAGGCCCTGACCGGCGACGACAGGTCGGTGGTCTCGGCCCTGCGCAGGCGCAACCAGGCGGAGCGGCGGGGCCAGGGGACGCTCGACCTGGGCCTGGACCCCGGTGCCGCCTTGGAGCACCTGGCTGCAGAGGCGCTCGCCATCGAGGCCATGCCCGACGACGACCCCCCGGCGGTGGCGGCGAAGGCCAGGCGCTGGGAGGAGCTCCAGCGGGGAGAGGAGGCGGTGCGCGCCGAGATGGCCGCCGACGCCTGGTGCGCCGCGTTCGTCGCCCGCAAGGCGACAGGAGCGCCGGTCGTCACCCAGGCCGTGGTCGAGCGCGCCGCCAGCCTCGGGGCCGCCGGCTTGGAGGCCCCTGTGGCGGAAGAGGTGCGGCGCCTGGCGCAGCAGTACCGGTTCCTCCATTGGCACCTGGCCTTCCCCGAGGTGCTCGGGCCCGGCGCGCCAGCCGCGAGCGGCGGCTTCGACGTCGTGCTCGGAAACCCGCCCTGGGGGCAGGCGCAGCTCGAGGAGAAGGAGTTCTTCGCCACCCGGGTGCCCGACGTCGCCGGTGCTCCTGGGGCCAGGCGCAAGGCCATGATCGCCGCCCTGGAAGTCGAGGACCCGGCGCTGTACCTGGAGTACCGGGACGCCCTTCGCCGTGCCGAGGGCGAGAGCCACCTGCTGCGGGCCTCGGGGCGCTTCCCCCTGTGCGGGCGGGGTCGCATCAACACCTACGCCGTGTTCGCCGAGACCATGCGCGACGCGGTGGCCCCCGCGGGGCGGGCCGGGGTGGTGGTGCCCACCGGCATCGCCACCGACGACACCACCAAGGCCTTCTTCGCCGACCTGGTCGAGCGCGCCGGCCTGGTGAGCCTGTACGACTTCGAGAACCGCGAGGGCCTGTTCCCGGCCGTCGACAGCAGGATGAAGTTCTGCCTGCTCACCCTGAGCGGGCGGGACCGGCCGGCGGCCGAGGGCGCCGAGTTCGCGTTCTTCTGCCACCAGGTGGCCGCGCTGTCCGACCCCGGGCGCCGCTTCACGCTGTCGGCGGAGGACCTGGCCCTGCTCAACCCGAACACCCGGACCTGCCCGGTGTTCCGCTCCCGGCGGGACGCCGAGCTCACCAAGGCGGTCTACTGCCGGGTCCCGGTGCTCCTGTCCAAGGGGCCGCCCGCGCGCAACCCGTGGGGGGTGTCGTTCCGCCAGGGCCTCTTCAACATGACGAGCGACTCCCATCTCTTCCGCACCCGGGAGGAGCTGGAGGCGCAGGGTTGGGCGCTGGAGGGCAACACGTTCGTGCGGGGCGGCGAGGCGATGCTCGCGCTCTACGAGGCGAAGATGGCCCACCACTTCGACCACCGCTGGGCCAGCTACACGGGGAGCGCCATCGAGGACCTCGACGCCGGGGCGAAGTCCGACCCGTGGGCGGTGGCGCTTCCCCGGTACTGGGTGGCCGAGCCCGAGGTGACGGCCCGGCTCCCGGACGCGCCGTCGTGGCTGCTCGGGTATCGTCGCATCTGCCGCTCCACTGACGAACGAAGCGTCATCCCCATCATCATCCCTCGCAGGGCCGCAGGGGACAGCATCTTCTTCGTTCGTTCCGCTGCTATCCCGCCTGCCTGTGCGGTCCTCGGTGCTTGCCTCAACTCGTTCGCGGTTGACTTTCTGGCTCGACAGAAGGTCGGTGGGACGAACCTCAACTTCTTCATCGCCGAGCAGCTCCCGGTGCTGCCGCCGGAGACCTACGACCAGCCCACGCCCTGGGACCCCGGGCAGCGCCTCGACGACTGG
>JBOGGR010000446.1:0-20940 GCA_050744025.1 Acidimicrobiales bacterium | reverse complement strand
CCGCCGTCACCTCTCCAGGGAGGAGCTGGAGGCTCTCCGGGGAGCCGACCCGGCAGACCTCGACGTCGTGGCGGCCTTCGCCCGCGGCCACGGGCTGGAGCTGACGGAGGTCGACGGGGGCCGCCGGGCCGTTTCCCTGGCCGGCACGGCGGCGGCGGTGGGGGAGGCCTTCGGCGTCGGCCTGGCCCGCTTCGAGCACCCCGACGGCTCCTACCGGGGCCACTCGGGCCCGGTCCGGCTGCCGGCCGACATGGTGGCCGTCACGGTGGCCGTGCTCGGGCTGGACGACCGTCCCCAGGCCCGCTCCCACCTGCGCCCGGCCGTGGGACCCTCCAAGTCCTACACGCCGGTGGAGCTGGGCGGCCTCTACGGCCTCCCGGGCGGGGCGGGCCAGACGGCTGGGGAGGGCGAGACCATCGGGATCATAGAGCTGGGCGGGGGATACCGGGCCGACGACCTCACGACCTATTTCCATGGGCTGGGCCTGGCAGTGCCGGCGCTTACCGCCGTGCCCGTCGACGGGGGAGCCAACAGCCCGACGGGCAGCAGCGGTGGCCCCGACGCCGAGGTCGTCCTCGACATCGAGGTGGCCGGGGCGTTGGCCCCGGGCGCCGCCATCGTCGTCTACTTCGCCCCCAACACCGACCGGGGGTTCCTCGACGCCGTGAGCACGGCCCTGCACGACCGGGCTCGCTCTCCCTCGGTCGTGTCGATCAGCTGGGGCGGCCCCGAGTCCTCGTGGACCGCCTCGGCCATGCGGGCGTTCGACCAGACCCTGTCCGATGCCGCCCTGGTCGGGGTGACCGTGACCGTGGCGGCCGGCGACGGGGGGTCCTCCGACGGCGTGGCCGACGGCCTGGCCCACGTCGACTTCCCGGCCTCCAGCCCCCATGCGCTGGCCTGTGGTGGCACCCGGCTGACGGTTTCCGGCGGCGCCATCGAGGCCGAGGTGGTGTGGAACGACGGGCCCGGGCAAGGGGCCACGGGCGGGGGGGTGAGCGACGTCTTCGGCCCGCCGGCGTGGCAGCAGGGGGCCGGGGTGCCTCCGTCGGCCAACCCCGGACATCGGGTCGGGCGGGGCGTGCCCGACGTGGCTGGCGACGCCGACCCCGCCACCGGCTACCGGGTGCGCGTCGACGGCGCCGACATCGTGGTGGGGGGGACCAGCGCGGTCGCCCCCCTCTGGGCAGGCCTGGTCGCCCTCCTCAACCAGTCCCTGGGGCACTCGGTGGGCTACCTGAACCCGCTCCTCTACTCCTCCCTCGGGGCCGGCGGGGGGTGCAGGGACATCATCGCCGGCGGCAACGGCGCCTACTCGGCAGGGCCGGGCTGGGACGCCTGCACCGGCTGGGGGAGCCCGGACGGCCCCCGTCTGGAGAGCGGCCTGGGCGCGGCTGGCGGGGGCTGAGCGCCGGTCCGAGGTCGGGACGGTACTCCCATTCCGGGGGTGGCTGTCTATCCATGCTGACGTGCGTCCGCTAGCATGGACGCGACATGGACGTGGCCCGTCCCTACGCAGATGTGATCCCCGGGCCGCGAGGGCGGCTGCTGGCCACTCTCGTGCAGCTCGAGACGCCGGTCACGGTGCGAGCCCTCGCCCGGCACGCCGGCATCTCACCCCAGGGCGCCCTTGGCTTCGTGAACGACCTGAGCGATGCTGGACTCGTCCTCGTCGCCCGCAGCGGCCCGGCGCTCATGGTGTCGCTCAACCGTGAGCACATCGCGGCTGCGCCGCTCGGCGCCCTGGTCCGGGTGCGCGGGCATCTGGTCGAGGAGCTGAGGAGGGAGCTCAGCGACTGGCCGGGCCTCTCGGGCGGGTGGCTCTTCGGGTCGACCGCCCGTGGAGACGGCGGACGGGAGTCGGACGTGGACCTCCTCCTGGTAGCGGACACGACCATCGACGACGGCCACTGGGAGGAAGCGACGGCTCGGCTCCGTCGTCGCGTCCATGGCTGGACCGGCAACAGAGTGCAGCTCCTGGAGCACACCAGGGCGTCCTTCGGGCATCTGGTCGAGAGGCGCGATCCGCTCACCGAGGCCCTCCGGCGGGACGGGATCCCTCTCACCCCGGGCAGCCGCGAGCTCCTCCGGCGGGCCGCATGAGCCCCCGGCCGATGGGTCGCCACGCCCCGTGCACCCTCGCCGACGCCAGGGCCCGCCTGCGGGACGCAGAGGCGTTCCTCGAGACGGCCGAGATCGCCGCGGACGCCGACGTGGTGGCGACGAATGCCATCCACGCCGCCATCGCGGCCGCCGATGCCATCTGCTGCGTATCCCTCCGAGAGAGGTCCGCCGACGGGAACCACGTCGTCGCCGTCGAGCTGCTCCGTCGAGTCGACGTCGAGCTGGCGAGCGCGCTCGGTCGCAGCGTCGACCGCAGGACCCAGGCCGCCTACGAGTCCCGCGACATCGCCGCCAGGGACGCGGCGGGCTGCGTACGCCGAGCTGCCACGTTGGTCGAGGCCGCCCGCTCTCGGGTCCTCAGCAACTGAGTGGATACATCGACCGAGGTCCGAGGTGATGGGGCAGCTCGGACGAACCGCAACTGGCCGGGCTCGACCTGCCGGCCCGAAGCGGGCACGCTCACCCCTCAGGTGCGGACCACTCGTCGCCGATCGGGGCGTCCAGGGGGCTGGTTCAGTGCACCGGGGGCCGGTCCCGGCCCGCCTCCCAGAGCCGGAGGTCCAACTCGAAGGACGGCCACCAGGGGGGCTCGGGGTCCGGGTCCTCCGGGGGCGGTGGGGGCGGGCCGCCGCCGCCGTAGCCGCCGTCGTCGTCCTCGTTGCAGAAGACCAGGACCAGGGGCACGCCGACGATCAGCGCCAGCACGCCGAGCGGGATGAGGGCGCCCACGGCGATGGCCACGGGAGGGGTGGCGTTGGAGGCCTGAGCGAGGGCCAGGCTGGCGAAGCCGGTGGCCGCGGTGATCACGCCGAGGGGCGGGAGCACCCGCAGGAACCGAACCAGCCCCTTCCGCCGCCGCCTCCCGCCGGCGCCGCCCGGCCCGTTGCTTCCAGCCACGCTTGCCTCCTCCAGCCCCGGTGGGGGACTCGACTCCTCGGCATCGCCCTACCCACGGAAGGGTACCGCCAAGCGGCCCCGGATGCCATCGCGACTTACTTTACATAACGGACATTATCGGCGCCTAGGCTCGGGGGAACCTCCCGGCGCGGCTCACCATCCCCGGCACGGTCCTGCCCAGCTGCTCTCCGAGCCAGGAAGCACCCTCGATCAGGCGGTCGAGGCTCACTCCCGTCGGCACCCCCGTGCGGTCGAGCAGGTAGACGAGGTCTTCGGTGGCGATGTTGCCGGTGGCAGCCGGAGCGAAGGGGCAGCCGCCGATCCCGCCCAGGCTGGCGTCCAGCGCCGCCACGCCGGCGTCCACGGCAGCCGCCGCGTTGGCGATCCCGGTATTGCGCGTGTTGTGGAAGTGACAGCGGAGGGGCAGGGAGGGGCCGACCACCTCCCGGACCGCAGCGACCCGCTCCGCGACATCGATCGGAACGGCTACACCGATGCTGTCGGCGAGCGCCAGCTCGTCGATCCCGAGGTCAGCGAGGGCCCTCGCCACCTCGACCAGCCGGGCCAGGGCAACCTCACCCTCGAACGGGCAGCCGAAGGCGGCGCCGATGGTGATCCCGACCCGCAACCCCGCCTCCCGAGCCGCGCCGACGAGCGGGCCCATCTCGGCGATCGACTCTGCGGTGGTCGCGCCCTGGTTTCGCCGGTTGAAGGTGTCGGTGGCCACCACGACGGCGTTGATCTCGTCGACGCCGGCAGCGACGGCCCGCTCCACTCCACGCTGGTTCAGGACCAGGCCGATGAACGAGACGCCGGCAGGTCCCCCGGTCGACCTCAGCCGGGCCATCAGGTCCTCGGCGTCGGCCATCGCCGGCACCCGGGCCGGGCTAACGAAGCTGGTCACCTCCACCCGCCGCAGGCCGGCGCCCACGAGGCGCCCCACTAGCTCGGCCTTGACGGCCGTGGAGAGGAGGACCTCCTCGTTCTGCAGCCCGTCCCTCGGGGCCACGTCGACCACCTCGATTGCTCGGCTGGAGTGACCGGACGGGGCGTCTACCACGGCCGCGCCTGTCACCTCGGCCCCCACACCCTCATGGCGAGCCCAGCTTGGCCAGCGCCTCGTCGAGGCCCACCACGTCTGCGTACTTGGCGTCCAGATCGAAGAGGTTGGCCTCGTGAGGGCGGGGGTCCCTGTCGGCGCAGGCCTCGCGGACCACGATGGGCCGGAACCCGGACTGGAGGGCGTCCAACGCCGTGGCCCGCACACAGCCGCTGGTCGAGAAGCCGCCCAGCACCACTGTGTCCACCCGCTGGCCGGTGAGCCAGCCAGCAAGGATGGTCCCCCAGAAGGCGCTTGCGTACTGCTTGGTCACGACCAGGTCCCCCTCCCCCGGCTCGAGGCCGTCCGCAAAGCGGCCCATCGGGGAGTCCCCGACGAGCAGCGACAATGATGGGACCTTGCGCCAGAACAACGGCGCGTCCACTCCCCCGGCCTGGAAGCTGACTCGGGTGAAGGCCACTGGGGCCGGGCCAGGGCGCCGCGCCCTGGCGGCGTCCAGCAGGCGGGCCATGGCCGCCAGCGCCGCCCCAGCCGTCTCCAGGTGAAGAGATGAGCCCGCCTCGGTGTAGGCCCTCACCATGTCCACCACCACGAGCGCAGGCGACGATCCCCAGCCGACCCGTCCGGAGAACCCGGCGGTGGCGTACCCGTCAGCCAGGTCGCTGGTCACGCCCGGAACACCGCTGGTCACGCCCGGAACACGGGCGGCTTGGGCGCTGGCAGCCCCGTCTCCTCGAGGCAGCGGGCCCGCAGCTCCTCGATTGTGCCCCCCCGGTCGAACAGCTGCCTCTCGCCACGCTCGGACCGGAGCCGCTCCCGCAGCGCGACGGTCGCGTCGCCGTCCACCCGTCTCTCGTCTGTCAGCACCACCCCATAGCGGCGTGCTCCGGGCCCGCTGACCAGCCCCTGCTCCACCTCCAGGGCCACCAGGCCCGGATCCCTGTCGAA
This sequence comes from Acidimicrobiales bacterium, assembly GCA_050744025.1. GTDB lineage: Bacteria > Actinomycetota > Acidimicrobiia > Acidimicrobiales > JAJPHD01 > JBOGGR01. The sequence continues at coordinate 15,911 of JBOGGR010000446.1, read as the reverse complement.
GGGGTCGCCCCATCCCCCCCCGCCCCACGTGACGTAGTGCAGGAGGTCGCCCTTCTCCACCTTCACGTGGTCGCACTTGCTGGGTAGCATCTCCCGGGTCCCGCCGGCCCGCTGCAGCCACTTGCGGCTGCGGCCCCCCGGCAGCCCGCCGTTGACGCCCCAGGGGTAGGTGAACCAGCGGTCGTCGTGGATCGAGATCTCTCCCGGCTCGTAGAACCGGTAGGCGACGTCGATGCCGTTGCCGCCCCTGAAGAAGCCGGGGCCGCCGGAGTCGGCCACGGTCTCGTAGCGCTCGATGACCAGCGGGAAATAGGACTCCAGGAACTCGTTGGGAACGTTGGTGAAGCTGGGCCAGAGGGAGTACCCGTCGGGCCCGTCGCCAAATGGCCGTCCCGGGATGCCGCCGAAGCCGATCTGGTAGAGCTGGAACCACTCCCCCGCCCTGTCCCCCTCGGTATAGGTCCCCGAGTACATCAGGTGGGGGGAGGAGGAGAACCCGGCCGCGCAGAGGAACTCCGGCTGGCGCTGGCCCAGGAGTCCCGTCAGGATGTCGAATATCCGTCCCAGCCCGTGGGTCCGGCACGAAAGGGCAGCCGGGTAACGAGGTTTCAGCAGAGTCCCTTCGGGAATGCGGACGTCCACTAGCGGGTAGAAGCCGTCGTTCCAGAGGATCTGCGGGTCGAAGACGGTGATCATGTACGTCCCGAAGAACATCTTGTAGAGGTTCTCGTTGAGGTAGTAGTTGATGGGGCCCACCGACTGGGGATCCGTCCCGGCAAAGTCGAGGATCAGGCGCCCGTCCTCGCGCCACATGGAGCAGTGGACCTTGTAGGGCCCGTATCCCATGCCGTCGTCGCAGATATAGTCGGTGAAGGTGAGGATCTCGTCGGCCGGGATCGTGGTCTCGATCAGCTGGCGCATGGCGCGGTAGTTGCGGTCCAGGAGGGCGTCGAGGGTGGATATGTACACCCCGGTCCCGAAGCGACCGCAGAGCTCCTGTATGCGCCGCCCGGCATTGCGACACGCGGCTACGAGGGCGTTCAGGTCGGAGCGGTTCCACTCCTTCATGCGCACCTGGTTGAGGATGAGCCCGAGCATCTCGGTGTTCAGCTCTCCCCGGCGGTAGAGCTTGACCGGAGGGACCAGCACCCCCTCTTCGAATATGGAAGTGGCGTCGGTGGGAAGCGATCCCGGAACCTTTCCCCCGACGTCGGTCATGTGGCCGAACTGGGCGGCCCACCCCACCACCCTGCCGTCGGCGTATATCGGCATCACGATGAGCCAGTCATTGGCGTGGCTGATGGCACCTCCGCAGGCATATGGGTCCGACGTGAAGAGGATGTCTCCCTCCTCGACCGTTCCGTCGAAGCCGTCGAGGAACGCAGGCACGGAAAGGCCGAACTGGCCGACCACCATCAGCCCCTCGGGGTTGGCGATGAGAGGGAACTCGTCGTGCTGCTCGCGGATGCCAGGCGACATGGCTGTGCGGAAGAGCACTGCGTCCATCTCCTGGCGGGCGTTGCGCAAGGCGTTCTCGATGATGTCGACGGTGACGGGGTCGACGTCGGCCTTCTCGATGGGAATGTCGCTCGTCTGGACGATCGTGGCCATGTCAGGCCTCCTCGGAGCTCGGTCGGATGAGCAGGTTGCCGACGGCGTCGACCGTGGCCGCATGGCCGGGCAGGACGAGGGTGGTGGCGTCCATCTCGGTGATGACAGCCGGACCTGGCACCACATTGCCGGCGAGGAGCCTCGACCTGTCGTAGAGACCCGCTGCCGCCTCGGCCCCGTCCACCCAGATGGGCGCGGTGCCGTCCCTGGCCTTGTATGGATCAGGTCCTCCCCGCTCCAGTGAGGCGGCCTCTACCGTCGGTGGGTTGGCCCGCACGACCGCCCTCAGGTTCACCAGCTCGTGCTCGGCCTCGAGGGAGAACATGAAGAGGCGGGAGTGCTCCTCGTCGAAGCTCCGCCCCACCTCGGCCAGGCCCCTCCCCGACTCGTCGAAGGTGTCTGGGTCCACGTCGACCGGCAGCTCGAAGCCCTGACCGTGGTAGCGAACGTCCACCTGGTAGGTGACGACCTGATCGGTCCGGGGGACGCCCTCGGCGTCCAGGCTGGCCTGGGCCTCGGCCGCCAGCTCCCGCAGGATCCTGGCCACCGCGAGATCGCCGGTCTCCGAGAACCGCCTGATGTAGGTGCGAGCAGCCTCGTCCCGGAGGCTCGTGGTGGCATCGCCGTAGGCGCACAGCACACCGGGCGAGGGGGGGATGATGACCGGCCAGGACCCCATGAGGCGACCGAGGGCGTTCGCGTGCAGCGGGCCAGCTCCGCCGAAGGCGACGAGGGCGAAGTCCCGTGGATCGTAGCCCTGCTGGACGGACACGAGGCGCAGGGCGCCGAACATGTTCTCGTTGACGATGTCGACGATCCCGGCGGCCGCCGACCTCGAGTCGGGGAGCCCCATGGCATCGGCGATGGCCTGGACTGCAGCGGTGGCGGCATCCACGTCGAGCGCCATCTCCCCGCCGATGAGGCGTGGGGGCAGGTATCCGAGAACGACGTTGGCGTCGGTCACGGTGGGCTCGTGGCCGCCCTTGCCGTAGGCCGCCGGGCCCGGTTCAGCCCCCGCAGACTGAGGGCCGACCCGCAGCGCCTTCGTCAGCTCCGGCACGTGCGCGATCGATCCGCCGCCGGCCCCTACGGTGTGGACGTCGACCGAGGAGGCCCGGACCGAGAGGTCCCCGACCAGGGTGTCGCGCCCGATGCGGGGCTTGCCCGCCTCGACCAGGGCCACGTCGGTGGACGTCCCGCCCATGTCGAAGGTGAGGAGGTTAGTGTAGCCGCTCTGGGCCGCCATCCACACCGCACCCGACACACCACCGGCCGGGCCGGACATGAGCAGGGTGACCGGCGCCGCCTCGGCCGTGGCCACGCTCTCCAGGCCACCGTCGGAGCGAAGGACGTGGAGCTTGGCTGCCACCCCATCGGCTCGCAGCTTGCCCTCGAGCGTCTCCAGGTACCTGCCCACTATGGGGCGCACGTAGCTGTTGGCGACGGTCGTGATCGTCCGCTCGTACTCCCGGATCTCGGGCAGGATCCGTGAGCTGAGCGACACCGGCACCCCAGGCAGCTCCTCGCTCGCGATCTCGCCGATGCGGCGCTCATGGGAGTCGTTGGCGAAGGAGTTGATGAGAGCCACCGTCAGGGCCTCGATGCCCCTGCCACTCAGGTGGCGCAGCTCGGCGCGGAGATGGCCCTCGTCCAGGGGCCGCAGCACCTTGCCCCTGGTGTCGACCCGCTCCCTCGCCTCGACGGTGTCCTCCAGGTGGGCGAGAGGCGTCGGCTTGGGCCAGACGATCCAGCCGGCCAGGCCTCCGGGCACATAGGAGCGGGCCACCTGGAGGACCTGCTTGAAGCCATCGGTGGTCACCAGTCCGACCTTCGCCCCCTTGCCCTCGAGGATGGCGTTGGTGGCCACCGTCGTCCCGTGCAAGAGGTGGGTGACGTCGGCAGGAGCGATCCCGGCCGCCCGGCACACCTTGGCGATCCCCTCCAGCACGCCGACGGACTGGTCCCCTGGCGTGGACGGGGTCTTGGCCCGGTGGGTGGACCCGGTTGTCTCGTCGATGAGCAGCAGATCGGTGAACGTGCCTCCCACGTCCACTCCCAGCCGGTATGTCCCTGGTCCCACGAGTAACCCTCCTGTCGCCTTCGTCGGATGTCGTCTTCGTCAGATGACCCCGCCGCGGCGGAGTCGCTCGATGTCGTCGTGGCCGAGGCCGAGGAGGCCGTGGTAGACGTCGTCGTTGTGCTGGCCGAGCCCGGGGCCGGGCCAGCGGACACCCCCCGGATTGGCCGAGAGCTTCGGGGCGACGTTCTGCATGGGGAGCTCCCCGAACTCGGGATGAGCGAGGTGGACGATGGCCTCCCTGGCCGCGAAGTGGGGATCGGCCAGCATGTCCCTCGGCCGGAAGATCCGCCCCGCCGGCACGCCGGCCTCGTGCAGGCCGCCGAGCAGGGTGTCTGCCTCCTGAGTGGCCGTCCACGCGCCTATGAGGTCGTCCAGCTCCGCCTGGCGCTCACCCCGGGCTCCGTGGGTGGCGTAGCGGGGATCCTTGGCCAGCTCGGGCCGGCCCATCACCTCGACCAGGCGGGCGAACACGGTGTCGCGGTTGGCGGCGATCAGCACCTGCTGGCCATCGGCAGTCGGGTAGACGTTGGAAGGGGCGACGTTGGGCAGGACCGACCCCGTCCGCTCCCGCTGGTAGCCGGCCACCGCCCACTCGGGCAGGGTCGACTCCATCAGGGCCAGCACCGCCTCGTAGATGGCAGAGTCCACGACCTGACCCCGCCCCGTGCGGGCACGGGAATGGATGGCCATCACCGCGCCGAGGGCGGCGAAGGTCCCCGCCAGCGAGTCCCCGAGGGAGATGCCGGCCCGGCTCGGAGGCCGGTCAGGTTCGCCTGTCACGTAGCGCACTCCCCCCATGGCCTCGCCGATGGAGCCGAAGCCGGCCCTCGGCGCGTAGGGGCCGGTCTGACCGTAGCCGGTGACCCGAACGAGGACGAGGCCGCGGTTGATCTCCGACAGCTCGCCGTAGGAGAGGCCCCAGCGCTCTAGGGTCCCTGGGCGGAAGTTCTCGACCAGGACGTCTGACTTGGCCACCAGGCGGCGCAGGAGATCCTGGCCCTCCGGCGCCCGGAGGTTGCAGGTCGCCGACTTCTTGTTGCGAGCCACGACCGGCCACCAGAGCGACAGCCCATGCGGCTTCTCCCGCCCCCACTGGCGCATGGGGTCCCCCCCAGCCGGGTCCTCCAGCTTGATGACCTCGGCCCCGAAGTCGCCGAGGAGCTGCCCGCAGAACGGGCCGGCCAGGAGCTGGCCGCACTCGAGCACCCTCAGGTCGGACAATGGGCCCCTGTTTCCCGGCTCCTCTACCCTGCTCCCGGGACCAGCGACATCGAGCCCGGGCCCGGTGGGCGTCACCCTTCCTCCCCGGAGGGGCTGCCAGCCCCCTTCAGCACCCTCCGGCCGGCGAGGATGTGAGCGTGCATGACGGATTCCGCCCAGTCCGGGTCGTGGTAGGAGAGGGCGGCCACGATCTCCCGGTGGTGGTTGAAGCTGCGGCTGAGCTCCTCCGGGCTGTAGAGGTGGAACGTGTGCTCGACGAGGGCACGCTGGATCACCGTCCCCATGAGGACCGACAGCCGGCGATTCCCTCCAGCCTCGAGCACGCAGCGGTGGAACTCGTTGTTGAGCTCGGCCACCCGCTCCAACCGGCTCCGGTCCCGTCGGGCGGCCGACCTCTCGATCTCGTCGGCAAGCTTGGCCAGGGTCGCGAGGTCCTCGTCCCCGATGGCGAGCGCGGCAAGGCGGGCCCCGTAGCCCTCCAGGCGGAGGCGGAGGCCGAAGATCTCGTCGAGCTCGTGCTCGCTCCACGCTGCCACTGAAGCGCCCCGGTTCGGGTAGAAGTCGATCAGCCCTTCGGCGTCGAGGCGCCGCAGCGCCTCCCGCACCGGCGTTCGGCTGACGCCGACGACCTCGGCCAGCTCCTCCTCCCGCAGCGGGCTGCCGGGGGCATAGGTGCCGCCCAGGATGGCTTGGCGGATGACGTCATAGGCCCGCTCGGCGGCCGACGCCGATCCGCCCGGCGGCCTACCAGGTGCCCTGTCCGTCATCTCCCCGTCCGCTTTTGCCCCATGTTGCATACAATCTAGGCACCTCCGGTCAACCCGTCAAACGCTCACGCGGGCCGAGCCAGCGTCCCAGAGGCGTAGCACTGCTCCACCAGCCGCGCCTCGGTCAGCAGGCCGCCGCCCAGCTCGCCCACCACCCGGCCGTAGCGGAAGACGAGGACCCGGTCGCAAACGTGTGCCAGGTCGGCAGCGTCGGTGCTCGCCATGATCACGCACTTACCGTCCGCAGCCAGCTGGCGCACCCGGGTGAAGATCTCCTTGCGGGCGCCGACGTCGACGCCCTGCGAAGGCTCGTCGAGGAGCACGACCGGTGGCGCGTACTGGAGCCACTTGCCGAGAAGGGCCTTCTGCTGGTTACCGCCGGACAGGCTGTCAAGGCGGCGCCCCGGCAGTGGTGGGCGCACGTCGAGAGCCTTCAAGAGACCGGCGACGTGGCTCGTCTCCCTCTCGGAGCGCAGCCGCCCGCCCCGGTAGAACGAGCCGAGGACGGGGAGGGACACGTTATCCCTGACGCTCAGGCCGCCGATGCCCGACGCCCCCAAACGGTCGGCCGGGAGCAGGGCCATGCCTGCGCGGATGGCCCGGCCGGGGGTCATCTGGGGGGCGGGAATCGTCGAGTCCCCGATCCTGAGCGTCCCGGCGCGGGCCGGGGCTGCGCCGAAGAGCAGGTAGGCCACCTCCTCCTGGCCCATCCCGATGAGCCCGGCCAGCCCGAGCACCTCGCCTCGCCGGACCTCGAGAGAGAGGTCGTGGACGTGCAGGCCCTGCAGGCCGGTCACGGCCAGGCCGACATCGCCCTTGACAGTCGGCAGGGAGGGGTAGGACTCCTCCATGCGCTGCCCGAGGATGAGCTGGATCAGCGTGGCCTCGTCCACGTCCGGAGTGGCGAGGGTGTTCACCAGCCGCCCGTCGCGAAGGACCGACACCTTGTCGGTGACAGCCATCACCTCCTCCAGACGATGGCTCACGAAGACGACACCGAGGCCGGTGCCGGTGGCACGGCGCATGGCAGAGAAGAGCCGCTCCACCCCGTCTCTCGGCAGGTAGGAGGTCGGCTCGTCCAGGACGAGCACCCCGCCCTCCTGGCGGTCGGCGTCGGTGATGGCCCTCACGACGGCCACCAGGGCCCGGTCGACAGCGGAGAGGGTGCCGACCAGGGTGTCAGGGGTGGTCCGGACCCCGAGACGGCCCAGCATGGCCGTCACACGCCGGCGCTCGTCCCGCCAGCGGATGGGGCGGCCGGGACCGGTCTCATAGCGCCCGGCCCTCAGGTTCTCCAGGACGCTGAGAGTGGGGATGAGGCCGAGGTCCTGGTGCACGAAGCTGAGCCCGAGCGTGGCAGCCTGCCCCGGCACTAGGGGGAGCGGGACGACACGACCGGCTACCTCGAGGGTGCCTCCTGGGTCGGGCACGTGGTAGCCGGACAGGATCTTGATGAGCGTCGACTTCCCGGACCCGTTGCGCCCTATCAGGCCATGGATCTCTCCAGGCGCCACGGCGAGGCTGACTCCGTCAAGGGCCCTTACCCCACCGAAGGACTTCGCCAGGTCGACCACTTCGAGGGCGGGGTCGCTGATGACGCTACCTCCGCTGCCGAAGGCCGCCCGCAGCGGGCCTCACTTGCACGAGAGGCCCCAGAGCTTGTGATAGTTGCAGGCGAAGTCGACGGGGCCGTACCACGTCGACTCCTTGCCAGAGAGGTTGATCGTACCGAGGTTGGCGGCAGTGAACAGACGCAGGGGGACCTTCTCGTTGACCACCACGGGCGTTCCGGTTAGCACCCGGAAGGTCTCGTCGGCCAGCGCGTAGCCGTACCAGTCGTTGGGGCCGCCGACATCCGCCACGAGCGCCGTCTTCTTGGCCAGCTCGTTCTGCACGACGACTGGCGTGGCGTTGAACGAACCCATCTCGACGGTCCTCCCCAGGTTGAGCTGCTTGATCTCCTGGACCATGTAGATGGTCATGCCGTCATAGAGCGGCAGCAGGTACTGCAGGTTCGTGTTCGCCGTCAGCAGCGACCGGGTGACGGTCGAGAGCTTGGTCGGCCAGTCCGGGATCAGGACGTTCTGCACCGGGAGGGGCTTCACAGACGGGCAGGCTCTCGCGATCTCCGACTGGATGCCGGCCACCTCCGCGAGCGAGGGCTGGCGGCTGCTCGTGCTGGTGATGATCTGGGGGGCGCTGTGGCACTTGGACGTGACGGAGTACCAGGCACCCAGGATCTTGCCCACCTGCGGGTAGTTGAAGGTCACCTCCGCCACGGCCCCTGTCCCCTTAGGGGCGCCTGGGGTGCCGGTCTGGGCCGTGATGACCTTGATGCCGGCCGCGTTCGCCTGAGCGATGTAGTTGTGTATGAACGCTGTGTCGAGCGCCATGGCCACGATGACCGCGGGCTTGGCCGAGATCGCCTGCTGCAGGCAGCTCGTGATCCCCTCTGGCGTCCCCTTGGCATCGCAGATCTGGGCGTGCGCCCCGACGGCGTCGAGCTGGCCGGCGGCCACGGCCGCCCACTCGTGGAGGGCGGGGATCTCCTCGGTCAGGTTGACGAGCCATACGCTCTTGCCCTTGGCGGAGCTGGCCTTCACCGATGCCGTAGGTCCCTGCCAGGTGGGCGTCTTCAGGGCCTGGTTCACGACCTGCTGGGCCCCGGCCAGGTCCGCTGACCCGGAGGCGGAGGTGGTGGTCGACGACCCACCCGCCGTTGAGGAGGAGCCGCTCGGCGCGGCCGCGGTCGTAGAGCCGGAGGCCGGGGCAGCCTTGGTGGTGGTCGTCGAGCTCGAGGAGCCGCCGCCGCAGGCGGCGGCGACGAGGGCGAGCACGGCCAGGCCGGCACCAGCGGTGGCCAGGCGGAGGCCTGGGCGGCGGCGGCGACGACCCGGCCCTGATGAGGTCGGGTGATCGTTGGCGAGGGATTTGGACTTGGGCATGGGTTCCCCCTTCTCTGGATGGTGAGAGATCAAGCCCGGGCGCCTCTCGACGAGCCGGCGATGCGTCCGAGAGCGACGGCTATGACCAGTGCTCCCCCGTAGAAGACGTCCTGGACCCACCCGCTGAGCCCCAGGAGCTCGAGGCCGGTGATCCCGGTGACGAGGAAATAGACGGCCACGAAGGTCCCCCACGGGTTGAACCGACCAGGGCGGATGGCCGTTGCTCCGAGGAAGGCTGCGGCGAAGGCTGGCAGCAGGTAGGCGGTGCCGCCGCTCGGGTCGGCAGCGCCGACGACCCCGGCCTGGAGGATGCCTGCCAGGCTGGCCACTAGGGAGCAGACGACGAGAGCGCCGGCCCGCAGGCGGGCGACCGGCAGGCCGGTCAGCCGAGCCACCTCCCTGCCCTCCCCCACGAATACGAGGTGCCGGCCGAGCGGCGTGTACGAGAATACGTACCAGACGATGATGCAGAGGATGACCCCGTAGAAGAAGACAAGGGGAAGGCCGCCCAGCTGGTGGTTTGTCGCGGCCGTCAGCCCGCCCGGGATCCCGCCGATCGTGACCGAGCCGCTCACGCCGTAGCTGAGGCCGGTCAGGAGCGTTCCCGTCCCGAGAGTGGCGATGAACGACGACACCCCGACTCGCACCACCAGGAAGGCGTTGATCGCCCCGATGGCCAGGCCGCAGCCGACGGCGCCGAGGACGGCCACGACCATCGGCAGATGCAGTACGGCGGACAGCTCACCGACCATGACCGACGAGAAGCCCATCAGGCTCGCCACCGACAGGTCGTACTCGCTCACCGTGAGCGAGACGAGGAGGCCCAGGGTGAGGACGAGGAGGACGGCCTGAGTGCCGAAGATGGTCTGGAAGTTGACAGTGGTAGGAAAGTGCGAAGGGCTGAGCCCCGAGAACAGGGCGACGACCAGCGCCCAGACCACCAACAAGCCGTAGCGCTCGAACAGGCCTCCCCAGGACGGGAGCCCTCTCCCCCAACGGGCTTCGGGCCCCTGGGACGGGCCTTCGCCGGCACCGAGCGTGGCCGACGAGAGCAAGCCGCGGTTGACCGCCGTGATCTGCTCGGGCCCCGGCTCGCTCACCGCGCGCCTCTCGGTCGTATCCCCCTGACGAATGACAGTATCGTATACAACGGAACGCTGTTCCTGTCAAGGGGGGCCGCGTGCCCGATCGCGCCGGCTTCGTGGCGGCGCATGCGGGCAGGGAGGTCAGCGCCGCACATATCGTCCGGGCCAGCCCTCGGTCACCTCCCCTCTGTCGAGGACCCGCCGTCCGCGGACAAGGGTGGTGGTCGGCCACCCCCTGACCATGGCACCCTCGAACGGTGTGTGGTCCTGGGCCGAGCGACACAGCTCGGGAGTGACTCTCTGCTCGAGCTCGAGATCGAGGATCGCCAGGTCGGCGTTCGAGCCGACTGAGATCGTCCCCTTGGCCGGGTAGAGGTTGTAGGCCCGAGCGGGGGCGGCTGCGACCACCTCGGCTACCCGGCTGAGTGGGATCCCCCGTCGGTGGTGGCCTTCGGAGACGAGGACCGGGTAGAGGAGCGCCGTCCCGCCGAAGCCGGGGAGGGCGGGCCAGAGGGCGTCGCCCTTCTCCGCCTCCATGCAGCACGCATGGTCACTCGCCACCCACGAAACCTCGCCGTTGGCCACGCCCCGCCACAAGGCGTCGTTGTCGGACCTGGTCCGGATGGGCGGGTTGACCTTGCCCCCCAGGCCCCGGCCCTCGAGGTCCTCGGTGGCGAGCACCAGGTGGTGAAGGGTGGTCTCGATCCCCAGGTCCAGATGGGGATGGCGGCGCCCGAGCTCCACGGCTGTCGACAGGGCAAGGTCGCTCGACAGGTGGAGGAGGTTGACCCTCGCCCCGGTGGCGTCGGCCAGGACCCCCGCCTCAACGATGGACAAGCGTTCGGCGAGAGGCGGCCGAGCGGCCGAGTACTCGGCCAGCCCGGAGAGGCCAGGGTCGGCCTTGGCCCTCTCGATGAAGACGCGTAGCAACTCGGGCTGTTCGCAATGGAGGCACACCGAGACTCGGCCCGGGTTGAGGGCATCAGCCCTCGATGCCGCCTCCATGATCTCCATCAGGTGCCCAAGGTCGTAGTCATCGGCCATCGTGTAGAGGGATGCAGCCCGGCTGTCGGCAGCCAGGTTCAACCCCTTGTAGAACATGTAGTACTTGAAGCTGGAGACCCCCATCTCCGACACCAGCCAGGGGATCTCGGCCACGTGCTCCGCGGTCATCGGCGCCAGGTGGAACCCGTAGTCCACCTTCGCATGGCCCTCTACCCGGCTCAGCACCTCAGGGAGGATCTCCTTGTACGGGCCCGACCTCCCCAGGTAGTGCTGACCGGTGCGGAAGTAGGAGAGGACGGTCGTCACCCCGCCGACGGCCGAGGAGGTGGTCTCGGACTCGGCGTCGGCGGTCAGGTCCCTGTAGATGCCGAGGTGGAAGTGGGCGTCCACGCCTCCGGGCAGGACCACCCGGCCCGAGGCGTCGACCCTGTCGTCCGCCTCCGCCGGGCGGATCGCGTCGGCCAAGGCCACGACTGTCCCTTCCCTGATGCCGATGTCGAGGCGAGCCTCCCCCACGTAGGGAATGACCACCCGGCCCCCTGTCACCGCCATGTCGTAGCGGGCCATGCCGTCCACCCTTCTCTCGTGCCCTCTGTCAAGAGGCCCCTCGTGACCCGGCCCGGTCCCTCAGCTCGGCCCCGGCCCCTCGGCGGAGACCAGCCTGGCCGACTCGGTTGGGGTAAGGCAGGCCCCCACGTCGTCCAGCCGCTCCAGCGAGCTGACCGTCTCTTGGAGCTGCTCGACCTCCGGCTGGGCCAGTGCCCGACTGGCGTTGTCCTCGAACTTTACCGTCAGCTCCTCGTCCGAAAGGGGGCGGTCGGGCCCTCCTCGGTTCGACATCACGGCCTCCACCAGCTCCCTGCCATCGTGGGTCCTCACCACCACCACGGCAGGGAGCCGGTCGGGGAACACCGAGCTGCAGGCCGGGTCCTCCACGACATCAACCCTGGCCATGAGCGCCCGACGGGCAGGGTCCCTGGCCAGCGCGTCGGTGAAGTCGTCGAGCCCGAGGCCCAGGCCATGGCCTCCGAGCAGGGCCGCGACCACGGTGTAGGGCCCGCTGAACTGAGCCTGGTAGCCGGTCTCCGGGGCCCGTTTGGACCCTATCGGCTCGCCGATCGTCCGCACCGTCGGACCGGCCACCCCGAGGCGCAAGGACGCCACCTCCTCCCCGACGAGCCCCCGGCCCCTCAGGGCCAGCGCGGCGTCGATCCCCGCGTGGGTGAAGTGGTTCGCCGGGTACGGCTTGAAGTGGATGGACGGCACCGCCCAGGTCGTGCCGAGCCCGGAGGTGATGACGCTCGGATCGTAGTGACCGCCGAGGAAGGCCTCGAAGAAGCCGAAGCGGCCCTCCAGCACCGTGGGTGGCCCCGTGAACCCGAGGCGGGCCAGGCTCGCTGCCGAGACGCCGGCATGGGCCGCCCACCCGCAGTGGAGCCGCTTGACCGTGCCGCCGGTGCGGTTGGCCTCGATGACCCCGCTGGCCATGCTGACGGCGAGGGACATGGCGTGGCCCACCCCGTCGGGGTCGAGTCCCAGTAGGGACGCCGCAGCGCCGGCCGCGGCTACCGCCCCGCAGATAGAGGTGGCGTGCTGGCCCCGGTCGAAATACGTGGAGTTGCGGGCGGCCCGGTCGTAACCTGCCATTCCCAGCCGGACGCACACCTCCAGCCCAGCTGCGGCAGCGGCCAGGAGCTGGCGGCCCGAGGCGTGCGCCATCTCGGCCGCGGCCAAGCAGGCGGGCAGCACGGTCGCGCTGGGGTGGAGCACCGAAGGCAGGTGGGTGTCGTCGTAGTCGAGCGAATGGGCGAGTGTCCCGTTCACGAGGGCGGCCATGGCACCTGGAAGTGGCACGGCAAGACCCACGGCATGGGCTTCGCGGACCCCGCCCTGGGAGACGGCGTAGGCGCCGATCGCCCGGCTGGTCGGCAGCGCCGCGGCGGCCAGGCATATGCCCAGGGTGTCGAGGACTCTCTGGCGGGTGCTGGCCGTCACCTCCACCGGGAGACGGTCGTAGGTCGCTTCGGCCACCATCCCTGCCAGGGCCTCGAGAAGGGTGCCGTTGCCGCTCAAGGGCCCTCCCCGGTGCTCACGACGGCCAGTGGCCGCACCGGCGACCCGGTGGCTCCCACCAGCGGGAGAGGCACGAGCACGAAGGTGAACTCGTGGCTGCCCGAGGCAGCCAGGTCCTCCAGGTCCATTGCTTCGACGATGTGGATGCCCTCCTCGACCAGCAGCAACCGGTGGGCCGGGAGCAGGGTGTGGCCAGCTCCGGCTGCCAGGTGCTCGAAGGCGATGGTGTCGGCCCCTACGGCCAGCGGCCGGTGCTGAGCCAGCCAGCGGGCCCCCTCCTCCCCTGGCCCCGGCACGCCGGTCTCCCGGCCGACATAGCCATCCGTGTCCTCGAAGCGGCGGCCCCAGCCGCTGCGGACCAGGATCACCCCTCCCGGTCCTGGCAACGTCCCCTGCGCACGAGCGGCCCCCTCCAGATCGGAAGGCGTGATCTCGTAGGCTGGAGGGCAGGCATCGAGGCCCAGGGCCGCCGGCACGTCCAGGAGCAGGCCCCGGCACAGCATCGGGGCGATCGTCTCGACGCCGAGGGAGGCGAACCTGCCCCCCACCTGGGCGCTGGACGCGTCCACGCCGCCGTGCAGGCGGCCCCGGAACGACACGTGGCAGAGGGCGTCGATGTGCGTGCCGACATGGCCGCCGGTGACTATCACCTCGTTGGCCGCCGAAGAGCCGTCCGCTCTCACCACGTCCCCGTGCCGGCGCTGGAGGGCCAAACGGAACTCCGGGTGGTTCGGCGACTGGGGCATGCCCTGGAACATCGGGCGCCCGAGGTCGAACACCCTCACACCGCCGGTCACGGCGGCCAGTAGCCGGTCCTCAGGCAACGATGCCTCGCTCCCGCAGGCCGGAGACCTCGTCGGCCGAGATCCCCAACTCGCCCAGGATCTCGTCGGTGTCCGCCCCTCGCTCCCGGCCGGTGAAGCGGATGCTCCCCGGAGTCTTCGACAGCCGGAACAGCACGTTCTGCATGAGGACGGGGCCGAGCTCGGGGTCGTCGACGGTGGTGACGACCCCCCGGTGACGGACCTGAGGGTCGGCCACCAGGTCGGCCACGTCGTAGACGGGGGCGATGGCGGCATCGGCCTCCTCGAACGCGGCCAGCACTTCGGCCCGGGTCCGCGCTCCTATCCACACGGCGACGAGACCGTCCAGGAGGTCGACGTGCTCCACCCTCCCCGCGCCCGTGGCGAACCACTCCTCGTCGATCACATCGGGATGACCGATCAGCCGCATCACCCGGCAGGCGATGCTGTTGGCGCTGGTGGACACGGCCACCCACCTGCCGTCAGCTGTGCGGTAGGTGTTGCGGGGGGCGTTGCCCGTGGACCGGTTGCCGGTGCGGGCGGGAACCTCTCCCAGCTGGTCGTATACGGTGGGTTGAGGCCCGAGAACGGTGACGAGTGGCTCCAGGATGGCTAGGTCCACCACCTGGCCCTCTCCCCCTCTTGCATCCCGGTGGTAGAGCGCCATCACGGCTGCCGCGGCGGCGGAGATGCCGGCCAGGCCGTCGGCGAGGCCGAACGGCGGCAGGGTCGGGGGCCCGTCCGCCTCTCCGGTCATGGCAGCGAAGCCGGACATGGCTTCGGCAAGGGTGCCGAAGCCCGGCCGGGCGGCATAGGGCCCGTCCTGGCCGAAGCCGGTCACCCGCACCAGGACCAGGCTTGGGTTGTGAGCGGCCAGGGCCTCGTAGCCGAGGCCCCAGCGCTCCATGGTTCCGGGCCGGAAGCTCTCCACCACCACGTCAGCGGTGGCCGCCAGGCGCCGGAACAGGGTGGCACCCTCCGGGTTCCCCAGGTGGAGGCCCAGGCAGCGCTTGTTGCGAGCGACCATCTTCCACCAAAGCGGTATGCCGCCCTTGCTCCGGCCATGGCCCCGCATGCTGTCTCCGAGCTGCGGGTGCTCGATCTTGATCACCTCGGCCCCGAAGTCCCCGAGGATCTGGCACGCGAGAGGCCCGGCCAGCACGGTCGAGCAGTCGAGGACACGCAGGCCGCACAGCGGCCCCGCCCCTCCCGCCTGGCCGGCCATCCCGGCTGCTCCGACTGGTTGCCCCACAGGTCCCACCTGCCTTCGAACCTTCTCCTCGTGCGGGCCCCCGTCTCACCGAGCCACCCCGTTCCGTGCCCGCTCGACCTGGCACCCGCTGCCTCACGCTGTTTCCCGTGGCGGAATGACGTTCCAACCGTATCGCAAGTGCGTCCGGCGATCCAGGAGATGCCGAGACCGGCGTCGTCGGGTGGAGGTCGGAAGCGGGCGCTACCTTTTGGCACGTGCGGAACAGCGTTCCCCCCGCCTGGATCGATCTCTCCCTCGGCCACGGAGCCCTCTCATGAGCGCCCGCAGCTGGCTCTACGTCCCCGGCGACCAGGCCGACAAGCTGGCCCGGGCCTCCGAGCGGGGCGCCGAGGCCCTGATCATCGACCTCGAGGACGGAGTGGCGCCCAGCGCGAAGGCCCGCGCTCGCCAAGTTGTGAAGGGCTGGATCCACCAGCAGGACCCCCAGCGGGGACCTGAACGCTGGGCTCGGATCAACGGTCTCGGTGGGCCCGATTCGCGGCTCCCGGCCGACGACGTGGCCGCCGTGGTCCACCCCGCACTGTCCGGCATCTGCCTGCCAAAGTGCGAACGGCTGGACCAGCTGACCGAGCTGGACCGGCTGGTCGACAGGGCCGAGTGGGAGGCCGGCCTGGCGCCCGGGACCGTCCGGGTCTCGGCACTCATCGAGTCGGGCCGGGGGCTCGCCGCGTCCCAGACGCTGGCCGGCGGGCCGCGGGTCGAGCAGCTCCAACTCGGAGAGGCCGACCTGGCCGCCGACGTCGGCCTGCATCCAGGGCCGACGGAGCTCGAGCTCCTCCCGGCCCGGTGGGCAGTCGTGCTGGCTTCTGCCACCGCCGGGCTCGACCCACCCATCGGCCCGGTGGCGACGGACCTCGGCGACCCCTCCGCGCTTCGCCGGACGACCGAGGCGCTGCTCCGGCTGGGCTTCGGTGGCCGGGCTGCCATCCATCCGGATCAGATCCCCGTCATCAACGAGGTCTTCACTCCGACGGCCGCTGAGGTGGAGGCGGCGCAGGTTCTCGTCGAGGGCTTCGAGAGCGCGCGGGCCAGGGGCCATGGTGTCATC
>JBOGGR010000445.1:0-4613 GCA_050744025.1 Acidimicrobiales bacterium | reverse complement strand
GAGCTCTTCTCGGCGGTCCGGGCCCGGGTCGGGGACGCGCTCGGGCTCGGGGTGAACGTGGTGAACGCCCGGACCTGGCGCCATCACGCCCATCCCCGGCTGCTGTCGGCGCTGGTGGGCTTTGCTTGGACCGCGGCCAGCACGGGCTCGGTCGTGGTCTGCGTGTCGCCCTTCACCGCCTACCGGCGCGACCCGGCCGCCTTTGCCGCCGACACGGGCGACCTGCCCGCCCGCTGGCGCTGGGTGGTGCTGGAGGCCCCGGGCGAGGTGTGCCGGGCGCGCATGGCTGGGCGGGGCTGGGGCATGGACACCGACAAGCTGGAGCGCTGGCGCGCCTATGAGCGTTCTCAGGTCGGCCTCGGGGTGCCCGAGGGCGCGATCCGCGTGAGCAGCGACCTGGCGGCCTCGGAGTACCCGGCTGTGGCCGAGGCGCTGGCGACAGCTCTCGGCTGGGACCAGGAAGGACCCCGGGGCAGGGCTGGCGACCAGCTGAGAGGGGCGGCGGGACGATCAGGACGGCGGTGACGACCGAGGGGCCGCGTCGGCGGCCTGCGTTGACTCCTCGCTCCCCTGCACAGCTCTGCCCCCGACCGTGGCATCGGTCCGAGCCCGAGCCAGAGCGCCGAGCCTTGCCTCCACCGGCGGCCGGCGCCGGCTGGACCCGGCGGCCCCGTGCCCCAAGGGCTGACCGCTACAGGCTCGCGCGCATCGGCAGCGCCGATAGCCACTCGGGCCGGGACGACATCGGTGCCGCCGGCCGACTGGACCTCGGCACGAGGATTCGCCACCAAGGCCAACGCTTGCTACCAATACCAGCCAACCCCGGACTTCGATTCGGTGGACCACGGGGCGATGGCCGGCGTTCAGTCCCCTCCGCTGCCTGGCGGGATGTCCCCTGCGGTCCGACGCGCTCGTTCGGCCCTTCCCTCTGCCACCCGCGCGCTTCGCTCGAACTGTCCGGCGGCCCGCTTAGCGGCGTCCCTGATCTCGGCCGGCGTCCGCAAGACCCTGACGGTGCTGCGTGGCGGCCCGGCTCCTGCCGGCTTCTCCTTCTGGCGCCCCCTGCGGCTGGCCCTCACAGAGACATTGTCGCGCCCTCGCCCGGAGCAGGCATTTCACGGGCTGGCACCGGAGCTGGGCCCGGCCTGGGTCGGGGCCGGACCGGGAGTCGGCCCACAACCCGTTTCGCCGGAATGCTCAGCAAACGCCTTGCAGCGAGCCCGAAGCAGGAGGCCGCGGTAGGCTCGGTTCCGGCGGCCAGCGCTGGTCCCAGACCCGCTCCCGCCCCGGGTCGAGATCCCGCCGGCCGCCTTCGACGTCACCACGTGTCGCCTCTTCCCGACGTGCACCGGCTCGCCAGGCCGACCCAGCACCGGCTTGGGATGAGCGTGGTCAAGGAGGCCTGCCTGGCTCGGCTGGTCCGCTCGCTGGCGCTCTCAGCCAGCCTCGGCCTGGGCGGCCACGAAGGCGTCCAGCACCTCCTGGGCCACCCGTCCCCGGTCGGACACCTCGTAGCCGTTGGCCCGAGCCCACTCCCGGGCGGCGGATCGGTCGACCTCCTCCCGAGCTGGCGCACGGCCCGAGGAAGGGGCATCCGATCCCGGGGAAGCGGCAGATCTGCGACGCCGGGTGGTGGCGGGGCGGGCTCTCTCTGCCCACGCCTCCATGGCCTCGTTGAACTCGGCCAAGTGCTCCGCGCACAGCTCCATCTCGTAGGCCGTCCCGTTGGCCGAGAACGACACGGTCTCCTCGGCCTCGACGTCCTCGTCGTGCAGATCGCACAGCAACAACACGAGCGTCCTGGTCTGCTTGGTCACGTTGACACCTCCTGTTGGACGACGGCCCGGGAGATCCGGGGCTCGTCTTCATTCTTGGCCATGACGGCCGATGTTGGCGTGTCGTGGCCGACGCGAGCCTCCTTTTGCCTGTGGGCTCCCGTAGGCGAGGCGGATGGTACCCGGGCCTTGGCCGGCTGGGCATGCTCACGGTCATGGGCGGTCGCGTCTGGCGGCGATCGAGGAGGAGGATCCCGGCGCCCGACCTTGCTCGCCACGAGGCGCTGGCGCCACGGAGAGCGCTCGCTCGGTCCCCTGACCGCGATCTTTGCGGCCCGCAGCTCCTCGAGGACCTGCTCGACGGGCTGGCCGGTGAGCAGCTCTACGTGGCGGGCGGACAGGCCCACGTCGACGTAGAGCCTCGCCAGGAGGCTGGGGCTGAGGGCCACCGGGACGGGGAAGCGCTCGGCGATGCTCCCGCCCTGGGGCCGGCTGGGGACACCGTGGGCGCGAAGCGCTGCTTGGACGTCTCGGTCGGAGTAGA
This sequence comes from Acidimicrobiales bacterium, assembly GCA_050744025.1. Taxonomy (GTDB): domain Bacteria; phylum Actinomycetota; class Acidimicrobiia; order Acidimicrobiales; family JAJPHD01; genus JBOGGR01. Next base: position 2,294 of record JBOGGR010000445.1, on the reverse strand, counting down.
GCTCGGACAACAAGGTGGGCGCGGCGGGCCGATCGACCGAGACGGGCCCGCTCCCGACCCGCACGGCCAAGCCGTGATCGTGCAGCACCCGGAGGACCTGGGCCATCGTGGTCCCCAGCTCCTCTGCCACCTCGGCCGCGCTCCAGCCCTCCTCCTCGTACAAGGCCTCGACCACCTCGACGGGGAGAGCCAGGCGGTGCTCTCGGGTAGTCCTCGGGGCGACTGGGATGCCGGCGGCATCCAGCCAGCGTCGGACCGAGGGAGCGGCGACGCCGTATCGCTGGCCGATCTCGGCCAGCGTCAGGCCCTCTTGGAGGTAGAGCCTTTCCAGGGTGCGCGGCGCCGGGGAGGCTGGGCGGGCTCGCCCGGGGATCGGCCGGCGGATCCCGGCCCGGCGCAAGGCCAGGCGAACCTGGTAGGGGGCGACGCGGTAGTGCCGGGCGATCTCGTTCACCTCGGCGCGCTGTGTCACGTAGAGGTCGCCCAGCACCTCAGGCTCGACCTCCAGGGCCGGGACTGGAGGTTGGCGCTCCCGACGGGGGATGCCGGCGGCCATGAGAGCCCTGCGCACCCGCTCCGACGAGCACCCGAGGCGCCCGGCGACCTCGCGAAGGCTCCGGCCCCTCCTCGAGGTATGCCCGGCGCAGGGCCCCGGGATCGAGGGTGTCCGTGTCCCATCCACCCCGGCGGCGCCGGGGGATGTGGTGGTCGAGCATTGCCTCTCGCACCGTGGACGGCGAGCAACCGAGCTCGGCCGCGGTCTCGACCAGGCTGAGGCCTCGATCGACGTAGCGCTCGATGATCTGGTCCCGCTCGAGGGGCTTGGTGCGGGGCCGGGGCCGAGGGCGAAGGGGGATCCCGTAGCGGCGCAGGCCGGAGCGCGCCGTTCCCACCGAGCAGCCGAGGCGGGCTGCCACCTGGTCGATGGTGAGAGCCTCCTCGACGTAGAGATCGACGAGGCGCTGGCGCGACAGGCCCTCGGGGCGGGGGCGGACGGCCACGTCGTGACGGCGCATCCGGTCGGCCACCGTGTCCCGCGACACCCCGAGGCGGGGGAGACGGCTGTCGGGGCTGGACGGGCGAGCGGGGGAGGGAGTCGCTTGGTCAAGGAAGCGGTCAAGGTCGAGGAGCCCTCGTCAAGGTTGCGGTCAAGGTCGCGGTCAAGGTTGGCGTCAAGGCCGCCCGCCCATGCTGGGCGCGTTCCGTGTCCGCTTCCGAAAGGACGGTGGCCCGATGCTCGAGCTGCTCCTCCAAAAGGCCATCACCATCACCCCGAACGGCTCCCTCCCCGGGGGGGCCGAGATCACCAGGCTGCTGGGGGGCCTCGCCTCCTGGGCCCTCTACGACTGCCTGGCCGCGTTCCTCCTCGGTGGGGCCATCTGGGGCTTCAGCGTCCGCGCCGGCAACTTCACCCAGGCCCACAAGGGCCGTGACCTCCTCTTGGGCGGCTTCATCGGCGCCGTCATCACCGGGGCGGCCTCGGTCCTCATCAACTTCGCCTTCACCGCCGGCCAGGCCGTGCACTGATGGTCTCCTCGGGCGCCCCGAACCCCTTGAACCTGCCTGCCGACTTGGTCCGAGCCATCGGGATGGCCATCGACCGGGGCATCTCCGACGCGGCCGGCTGGGCCGTGCAAGGCATGGTTCACGCCCTCAGCGCCACCACCGCCGTCGACCTGAACGGTTGGTTCCAGGGGCCGTGGCGGGCCATGATCGCGCTCGGCGCTCTCGCATCGGGGGCGGTGCTGCTGGTGGGGGTCATCCACGGGGCTCTTACCGGGCGCGCCGGGGAGCTGGCCCGTCGAGGCCTGCTCGCCCCGCTCGGGGTGGCAGTCATGGCCGGGCCCGGAGCCCTCGCTGTGGTCGGGGCCCTGGTCGAGGGGGTCTCGGCTGCCTGTGGCCTGGTGGAGCACGTCGGGTTGGGTCCCGCCGGCTACGGATCGGCCTTCGCCCGCCTGCCCACCCAGGTCGGCCTGTCCGTCCACGGCCTGCCGCTGGTGGTGGCGGCGCTTCTCGCGATGGTGGTGGGCTTTCTGTCCTTCGTGGTCTGGGTGGAGCTGGCCGCTCGGGCCGGGGCCATCTACCTGCTGGTGGCGTTCCTGCCCCTGGCCCTGGCCGGGCTGTTCTGGGCCCCGGCCAGTCGCTGGCTGCGCCGCCTGGTCGAGGTGCTCGTGGCCGTGGTCGCCTCCCAGCTCGTCATCACCGGGGTCATGGTGCTGGCCGCCGCCGACCTGGCCCACGGCGCCTTGTCGGGCGGCGCCCAGCACGGGGCCCTCGGGGGAGCAGTCGGGGCT
>JBOGGR010000444.1:0-3142 GCA_050744025.1 Acidimicrobiales bacterium | reverse complement strand
GGCGTCCACCACCGTCCCGCCCCGGACGACCAGCTGGGCCGGCCGCCTAGAGGCCATCCCCGCCCCCATCCCCGCCCCCGGCCGGGTCCCTGGCGGCCCCGCCGCGGCCGGCCGGGTCCCTGGCGGCTTCGCCGGCTCCTCCGAGGAGCAGGAACAGGACGGCCATGCGCACGGCCACGCCGTTGCTCACCTGGCGGGTGACGACGGCCCCGGGCAGGTCGGCCACCTCGGCGGCGATCTCCACCCCCCGGTTCATCGGGCCGGGGTGCATGATGAGGGCGCCGTCGGACAGGAGCGCGGCCCGGTCCCGGGTCAGGCCGTAGGTGGCCGTGTACTCCCGCAGGGACGGGAACAGGGCCTCGTCGATGCGCTCGGCCTGCACCCGCAGGAGGTACACGACGTCGACCTTGGGCAGCACGGAGTCGAGGTCGTGGCTGACCGCGGCCGGCCAGCCGGCCAGGCAGGACGGGAGCAGGGTGGGGGGGGCGACGAGCGTGACCTCGGCCCCGAGGGCCGAGAACGCGGCCACGTCCGAGCGGGCCACCCGGCTGTGCTCGATGTCGCCGACGATCGCGACGCGCAGCCCGTCGAGCCCGGTCTCCGCTCCCCGTCCCGACCACCCGGGGCGGCCGGCCCGGGCCGCCTCCCGGATGGTGTAGGCGTCGAGCAGTGCCTGGGTGGGGTGCTCGTGCCACCCGTCGCCGGCGTTGATCACCGACGCCCCTGTCCACCGGGCCACCTGCCACGGGGCTCCGGCGGAGCGGTGGCGGACGACCATGGCATCCACTCCCATGGCGTCGATCGTCTCGACCGTGTCGCGGAGGGACTCGCCCTTCTGCACCGAGGACGTCGACACCGAGAACGTCATCGTGTCGGCCGAGAGGCGCTTCGCCGCCGTCTCGAAGGAGAGGCGGGTGCGGGTCGAGTCCTCGAAGAACACCGACACCACCGTCTTCCCCCGGAGGGCCGGCACCCGCGGGATGGCCCGGGCGCTCACCTCCACGAACGAGTCGGCCAGGCCCAGCACCTCCTCGATGCCGGCCCGGCCCAGGTCGCCCACCGACAGCAGGTGCCTCACCGGGAACCCGTCACCATGTCGCCCAGGCAGACCCCTTCCTCGCTCACGTCCACGAGCTCGTCCCGGCGGGTGGGAAGGTTCTTGCCGACGTAGTCGGGGCGGATCGGCAGCTCCCGGTGGCCGCGGTCGACCATCACCGCCAGCTGGACGGCCCTGGCACGCCCGTAGTCGTTGAGGGCGTTGAGGGCGGCCCGCACCGTGCGGCCGGTGAACAGCACGTCGTCCACCAGCACCACGGTCAGCCCGGTGAGGTCGAAGCTGACGTCGGTGACGGCCTCGGGGAGCACCGGCCGGAGGCCGATGTCGTCCCGGTAGAAGGCCACGTCCAGGGTGCCCACCGGCACCGCCAACCCGCCGACCTCCTCCAGGACGGCGGCCAGGCGCCGGGACAGGGGCACCCCGCCCGTCTGGAGCCCGACCAGGGCCAGGTCGAGGAGGCCCTGGTTGCGCTCCATGACCTCGTGGGCGATCCGGGTCAGGGCCCGCTGCACGTCGGCGGCGCTCATGACCTAGGCCCGGGCCACGAAGACACCCCGCCGAGGGGGTGTCAACCTCCGCTCTCGCTCTGCCACTCGCCCTCCTGTCCGTGCGGGCCTCACGGGACCCGCTTGACGGTCAGGCCTGCACCCTACCAGGCGGGTCGTGGGGACGGCGGACCAGCCCGCCCCGGGGGACGCCGGCATGGACCAGGCGCTCGGCCCGCTGGATCAGGTTGTGGCGGCGGTGCTCCCAGCCGTCCGCCCAGGCCTGGAAGCGGACCGGGGTGAGGGCCGGGGCCATGAGGTAGCCCTGGGCCGCGTCGCACCCCATGCTCCGCAGCCGCCCCCAGGCCCCGACGTCCTCCACCCCCTCGGCCACGACGTGGAGGCCCAGGCTGTGGGCCAGCGCGATGGTCGAGCTCACGATGATCATGTCGGCCCGGCCCACGGCCATCCCCTGGACGAAGGACCGGTCCACCTTGATCTCGTCGCACGGCAGGCGCCGGAGGTAGGTGAGCGAGGCGTGGCCCACCCCGAAGTCGTCGATGGCGAGACCCACACCGGCTGTACGAAGGCGGCGGAGGGCCTCCACCGACCTCGACAGATCGCTCACCAGGCTGCTCTCGGTCACCTCCAGCGTGAGGGCGTCGGCGGGCAGGCCCGCATCGGCCAGGAGGGCCTCCACCTTGGCCACCAGGTCGGCGTCGACGAGGCTGCGGGCCGACAGGTTCACGTTGATCCCGAGGTCGAGCCCGGACCTGCGCCAGGCCGCGCACTGCTCGAGGGCCCGGCCCAGCACCAGCCTGGTGAGAGGCCAGACGAGGGCGGTCCGCTCGGCCAGGGGTATGAACTCGTCCGGCGCGACCTGCTGGAGGCGCGGGTGGGGCCAGCGGGCCAGGGCCTCGGCCCCGATGAGCCGCCCGTCCGCCATGTCGACGACGGGCTGGTAGGAGACGGTGAGGTCGCCCTGCTCCACCGCCAGGCGCAGCTCCCCGGCCAGGGCCAGCCGGCGGCGGCTGTGGTGGTCCTGGTCCGGGTCGTAGAGGAGGGCCCCGACCTGGTCGGCCTTGGCCCGGTACATGGCCACGTCAGCCCGCTGCAGCAGGGTGACGACGTCGGTGCCGTCGCCCGGGCCGGTGACGACGCCGATGCTCGCCGCCACCTCGACGGTGATCTCCTCGATGCGGTAGGGGGCCTGGAGGGCCAGGCAGACCCGGTGCGCCGTGGCCAGGGCCTCGGCCGGTCCCTCCTGGCGGCGGAGGAGGATGCCGAACTCATCGCCCCCGAGGCGGGCCACCACGTCCTCCTGTCCCACCAGGTCTGTCAGGCGGCCGGCGGCCTGGATGAGGAGCTGGTCGCCGTTGTGGTGGCCCAGGGTGTCGTTGACGTCCTTGAAGTGGTCGAGGTCGATGAGGAGGAGGGCAATCGCCGGGTCGGGGAGGGCGAGGGCGGCCGTCAGCTCCTCGGAGAGGAGGGACCGGCTGGCCAGCCCCGTCAGGGAGTCGTGGGAGGCCTCGTAGGCCCGCTCAGCCGCCTCCCGGCGCAGCCGCTCCACCAGGCGGTCGTTGTCGACGCTGAGGCCGGC
>JBOGGR010000443.1:0-6612 GCA_050744025.1 Acidimicrobiales bacterium | reverse complement strand
GCGGACCGGGTTCCGTCAACTGCTGACGGCATCGGCCTCGTAGACGCGGGCTGCGAACCCGTCCAGGGCCCGGGCGCAGTCCCCCAGCGCCGCTTCGGCCTCCTTCGCCCCGGCGGCACCGAGGGCGTCGCGTGCCAGGACCTTGTCGAACCAGCCGCGGAGCTTTGCCAGGTCCTCGTCGTTCTCCTCCAGCTCCCCGTAGGTGAAGTGGCTCTCGGCGATCTCCTTGTCGATGCCGGCCAGGAAGTCCCGGCAGCGGTCCACGATCTCCTCGTACTCGTCGTTGCGGGCTTCGTTGGTGGCCCCCACCATGTCGGGCTCCCCGGCCAGGGCGACCCCCGAGAGCAGGAGCCCGTGGCCGCCCATGTGCTCGATGATCTCGTTGCGCAGGGTGCGGAGGGCCCGCTCGGCCCCCGGGCTCGCCGGCAGGGCCGCGACCGAGCTCTGGAGGTACACCGCGCCCAGCGCCTTCAGCCGGCGCCACACGGCGGCCCGCAGGCGGGTCGGCTCGCTCGGCACCCGGTAGACCAGCACCAGCCAGGAGATCGGGCCAGTGGTGTCGGGAACGGTCGGCATCCTCTCATCCTGCCAGCTGCGACGCCGGTCGCAGGCTGCCTGACCTGGCGGTCGCCTCGCGGAACGGGCGCGCCTCCCGTCAACCGCCCGTGATGCGGACGACAGTGGCAAGGGGGGCCGGCCCCTCGCCGCCCACCAGGTAGCCCGCCCCGCCGACCACCGCCGCGCCCGCATAGGCGACGGCCTCGGGCAGGTGACCGGCCATCGTGGCGGCGCCCGTGGCCGGGTCGACCGCGACGATGCCGTTGCTCGGCCTACCCCCCGCCTCGCCTCCGAGCACGAGGATCCGGCCCCGGAGCACGATGGCCGAGGCCCCCTCCAGCGGCACCGGGAGGTGACCGATCACGGTGGTCGTCCCAGTCGCCGGGTCGACCCGCTGGATGGCGGCGACGGGCTGCCCGTGCGCCTCCCCGCCCATCACGTACACGTCGGGCCCGGCGGCCGCCACGGCTGCGTAGCGAACGGGGTCGGCGAGGTGGGCGACCACCTCGAAGTGGACCCCGTCTGCGGTGGCGAGCACCGCCGGGTCGAGCGCCTTGCCGTCGTAGCCACCCACCACGTATGCCGTCCCCCCGCTCCGCGCCACGGACAGGTCCGCCCTCGGCCTGGGGAGGGTGGCGGCGACAGAAGCCGTGGCCGAGCCCCCCGAGCCGCCTCCGCCCCCCGTGCCGGCGCCGCACCCGGCCCCGTGCAGCGGGAGGCGCTGGACGCTGGAGTAGACGGTCGCGGCTCCGCCGCCCACGACCACGGCGGACTCGCCGAGCACCGCCCCACCAGCGTCGTGGGTCGGCTCGGCCAGGCTGGCGACCGCAGCGGCCGTCCCCCCGCCGGGGTGGAGGCAGGCCACGGTGGCCACCGAGGACCCGGCGGCGTCCAATCCCCCGAGGACGAGCAGGTCGGAGCCGTGGGCCAGGACGACAGGGCGGGACACGGGGGCGGGAAGCCCCCAGGGCAGGAGGGCCGCCGACACCGGGCCCGGCGGCATCGACGACGCCGTCCCCGGAGCCGGAGCGGGCCTGGAGGGCTCCGTGGTGGTCCGGGCTGGCCGGGAGCCGCCGGACCCGCAGGCGGCCACGGTTGCCGCCAGGGCCACGGGGAGCGCCCGGCGGGCGAGGGCGGGCAGCGGGCCGGCGAGGGGCGGCCGGCGGGCGTGGGTGGGCATCGGGCGGGAGGGGAGCTTCGGCATATTTCGCCAAGGAGCCGGCGGCAGCAATGGCGGGGCCAGCCGGGCTGCCTAAAGTACACGGGTGCCCCGGCGCCTCCTCGCCCTCTCCCTCGTCGCCCTGTTGGCGGCCGCCTGCAGCGCGGGCACCGGGGGCGGCCACCGGCGGGCCCACGGGGCCACGACCACGACCACCGCCGGAGCCAGCGCCCCCGGGACCAGGACCTCCGACTCCGCCCCCTCGACCACCACCCCCTCGACCACCACCACCGTCGCCGCCCGGTGCCCGTGCCCCAACCTGGCCCCTGGCTCGGACCCCGCCGTCCTCCCGGGGCCCGTGCTCATCGCGGACCACCTCAACAACCGCCTCCTCGAGGTCGCCCCCAACGGCACCATCCTGTGGGAGTTCCCCCGGCCCGGCGACCTGGCCCAGGGCCAGACGTTCCTCGTCCCCGACGACGCGTTCTACACGCCCAACGGCAAGGACATCGTGGTGACCCAGGAGGACGACTTCGTCATCAGCCTGGTCAGCGTCGCCGAGCACAAGATCGTGTGGCGGTACGGGACGCCCGGCGTCGAGGGGTCGGGGCCCAACCACCTGTGGAACCCCGACGACGCCATGATGATGCCAAATGGCAACATCATCACCGCCGACATCAAGAACTGCCGCATCCTCGTCCTCCGTCCCCCGTTGCACAGCCCGTTGCGGATCTACGGCATGACGACGAACGCCTGCCTGCACAGCCCCCCCGGCCGCTGGGGCAGCCCCAACGGCGCCTTCCCGCTCACCAACGGCCAGTACCTCATCACCGAGATCAACGGCGACTGGGTGGACGGCCTCACCCTCTCGGGCCAGGTCACGTTCTCCACCAACCCCCCCGGGGTGAACTACCCGTCCGACACCAACGAGGTCCGCCCCGGGGTCTTCCTCACCTCCGACTACTCGAACCCGGGCCAGGTCGAGGAGTTCACCCGGTCGGGGAAGCTCCTCTGGCGCTACAAGCCGACGGGCGGAGCAGACGGCGCAGCCATGGACCAGCCGTCCCTCGCCCTCCCGCTCGAGAACGGCGACGTCCTCTGCAACGACGACTTCAACCACCGGGTCGTCGTCATCGACCCCCGAACCGACAAGGTCGTGTGGCAGTACGGCCACACGGGCGTGCACGGGGCCGCCCCCGGCTACCTCTACGACCCCGACGGCGTCGACCTGGCCCCTCCCCGCTCGCTCACGATCACCCACGCCAAGACCATGGGCGAGTACCCCGTCCCGGCGTCGGCGCCATCGGCCCCCCCCGGAGCGCTGGGCTCCAGCCAGTAGTGGCAGTCCGCCTGGTCGCCACAGACCTGGACGGGACCTTCCTGCGACCCGACGGCACCGTGTCGGACAGGGCCCGGGCCGCGGTCCGCCGGGCCCGCTCGGCAGGGATCGACGTCATCCCGGTCACCGCCCGCGCCCCGTGGTCGACCCGGCGGATCGCCGAGGCCGGGGGCCTCGGCCCGCTGGCGGTCTGCGGCAACGGCGCCGTCGTCTACGACCTCGACGCGGCCACTGTGCTCGACCACGTGACCCTGCCCGGCGACGTGGCCGCCCGCCTCGTGACTGCCGTGCGCGCCGCCGTTCCTGGCATCCGGTTCGCCTGCGAGACGATCGACGAGCTCGTGCCCGAGCTCGGCCTCTTCGACGCCGAGGCGGCCCGGGCCTGGCTGGTGGACCTCTCCGGCCCGGTGGCCGACGTCCTCCAGCACCTCGGGCCGGCCGTGACCAAGCTGATCTGCCGCCACCCGGACCGCCTGGCCGATGACGGCGACCAACTGCTGGACGAGGTGGCGGCCGCCTGCGGGGCCGACGGCACCGTCACGTCGGCGGGGACGGGTTGGGCCGAGATCGGGGCCCCCGGGGTGACCAAGGCCTTCGCGCTGGAGCGGGTGTGCGACCGCCTGGGCCTCCCGGCGGCCGACGTGCTGTGCGTCGGGGACTCCCTCAACGACGTGCCCATGCTGGCCTGGGCCGGGACCCCGGTGGCCGTGGCCAACGCCCGCCCCGAGGTCCTGGCCGTGGCCGAGCGGGTAGTGGCGGCGAACGGCGAGGACGGGGTGGCCCAGCTGCTGGAGGAGCTGGCGGCCGGGGTCAGACGAGCCGGCGGTCCGCCGCCCAGCGGGACAGCTCGTGGCGGTTGGAGAGCTGGAGCTTGCGCAGCACGGCAGACACGTGGCTCTCCACCGTCTTGACCGATATGAACAGCTCCCTCGCCACCTCCTTGTACGTGTAGCCCCGGGCGATCAGGCGCAGCACCTCCCGCTCCCGCTGGGAGAGGGCGTCGAGCTCGGGATCGGTGGTGGCGACCCCGCCGGCGGCGAAGGCGTCGAGGACGAAGCCGGCCAGGCGTGGGGAGAACACGGCGTCACCGTCGGCAACCCGGCGGATGGCGGTGGCCAGGTCGTCGCCCGAGATCGTCTTGGTCACGTAGCCCCTCGCTCCGCCCCTCACCACGTCGATGACGTCCTCCGCGGCGTCGGAGACCGACAGGGCCAGGAACCGGGCGCCCGGCGCCTCCCCAGCGCAGCCGTCCAGCACGGCCCGCCCCCCGCCGCCGGGCATGTGCACGTCGAGGAGCACCACGTCGGGCTGCGCCTCACGGATCAGGCGGACGGCGCCGTCGACGTCCTCGGCCTCCCCCACCACGTCCACGGCCTGGCCCAGCTCGGCCCGCACGCCGGCCCGGAAGAGGCGGTGGTCGTCGACGATCACCACCCGGGGGCGGGGCGTCACCGGCGTCCCGGGCCGGCTGCGCTCTTGGACCGGCCTCCCGGGCCGGGCCGGCGCTCGGACCGGCCTCCCGGGGCGGTCACCGCCGCATCTCCAGACGCACGTCGGTCCCCTCCCCCACGGCCGAGCGGACCGAGGCGGTGCCGCCGTGGCGGGCCATCCTCTCGACGATCGAGCGCTCTATGCCCAGCCGGTCTCCTGGCACCAGGTCGGGGTCGAAGCCCTTGCCCCTGTCCCTCACGAAGACGACCACCCGTTCGCCCTCGACCTCGCCGTACACGTCGACCGAGGCCGCCCCCGAGTGCTTGGCAGCGTTGACCATGGCCTCCCTCGCCGCCCGGAGGAGGGCCTGCAGGGGCTCGTCCAGCGGGCCGTCGCCGACGACGACCACGTCGATCGCCATCCCGTGGTCGTCCTCGACCTCGGCCGCCACCCGCTCGAGAGCGGTCCGGAGCGAGGCGTCCGGCGCCGCCGGGGCCCCGTACAGCCAGGCCCTCAGGTCCCTCTCCTGGCCCCTGGCCAAGTGGACCACCTCCCTCGGCACGCCGGCCTGGCGCTGGATCATGGCCAGGGTCTGGAGCACCGAGTCGTGGAGGTGAGCCGCCATGTCGGCCCTCTCCTGGCTGCGGATGCGCTCCCGCCGCTCGTAGCCGAGGGCCCGCACCAGGCCCAGCAGCCACGGTCCGAGCACGAGGACCACCCCGGCCAGCACGATCCCCCCGGCCAGGAAGGCGTGGCCGACGCCACCCGTGAGCCGGCCGCTGACCGCCACCAGGCCCCCGGCCCCTGCCACCACCAGCCCCACCCCGAGGGGGATGCGCCAACGGGACCCTGGCCCCGCCACCCGGCGCCACCTGTCCCGCTGGGCCTCGTCGGCCTGGCGCCACACCAGGGCCACGCCGACACCGGCGATGACCAGCGGGGCCACGACGCGAGGCCCCACGCCGAAGCCGAGCTCCGAGAGGAGGAGCAGGCCCCCCACCCCGAGGGCCACGAACGCCCACAGGCTCCGGCGGTCGGCCCGGTGGGCCCCCCCTGTGGGGTCCCCCTCGGGCACCAGCACCCAGAACAGCCCGTACAGGAGCACACCGACCCCGCCGGCCACGGTGAGGCCGACGAAGGCCAGCCGGATGACCAGCGGGTCGAGCCCCAGGTGGTGGGCCAGGCCCCCCGCCACCCCCCCCACCAGGCGATCGTCGGGGCTGCGGGTGAGCCGCGACCGCCCCGGAGGCGCCCCAAGCGGGGGGAGGGACCCGGGCGACGACGTCCTCACGGCGCCCATTGTCCCTCGCCGGCGGGCCCCGGCGCATCAGGCGACCTCCCCCGTCCTGGTCAGGGGCGGGTCAGGGTCGAGTGGGGGGCGCTCCCTGATGCCGCCGGCGCCACCGGCCGCCACGATGAACCCATGAACCCGACCCACGATCCCCTGAGCGGGCCGTTCCCGCTCGCCCGCAGCGACCACGACCGCATCCTCGGCGGCGTCTGCGGCGGGTTGGCCGCGCACTTCGGCATCGACCCCGTCGTGATCCGCATCCTCGCCGTGGCCCTGGCCTTCCTGGGCGGCGTAGGCGTGCTGCTGTACGTGGCCGCCTGGCTCGTGCTCCCCGACGAGGGCGGCGCGGCCGTGGGCCGGCGGTCCACAGCCGGGAAGGTCCTGCTCGCCGTCGTCGGGGGCCTGGCCCTGCTGACCGCAGTGTCATGGCTGTGGTCCGGCCTCTTCGGCTTCGGGCGGCCGGGCGACCACGGCTGGGGGCTGTTGCCGCTCCTCCTCGTCGCCGGCGTCGTCGGCCTGGTCGTGTACCGGGACCGCCTCGGGCTGGGCGCCCGGCGCCCCCCCGGCCCTCCCTGGGGCGGCGGCTCGGGGCCCTGGGGCGGCGGCTCCGGACCCCGGGGCGGTGGCTCCGGCTCCTCCTCCGGCGGCTCGGGGCCCTGGGGCGGCGGCTCAGGTCCCCGGGCCGGCGGTTCGGATCCGTGGGCTGGCGGTTCCGGCCCCTCCTCCGGGGGATCCGGCCCGTGGGGCGGCGGCGGCGGCTCAGGTCCTGGCCAGGGCGCTCCCCCGAGCGGGGAGATGCCAGGCGAGCCCTGGCCCAGCGGCCCTGCCCCCAGC
>JBOGGR010000442.1:0-2795 GCA_050744025.1 Acidimicrobiales bacterium | reverse complement strand
GGACACCACACCAGGTGCAGACCGAGCGAGCTCACCCCACCAGCGCTGCGACGAAAGCGAGAATCAGCCATGCGAGCCCAAGTCTACGGAACGGGTGTGACACTGGCGGGGAAGGTCGGGGCTGCGCCCCGAGCCCCGATTCCCCTGACGGCCAAAGCCGCCAGTCCCCTCGTGGCTATCTGATGGAGTTGCGTGACGAGGCGGACGTGAGCGCTATGCCCCCGGCGACCCCACTTGGACGCCGCCGTTGGGAAGCCTGCCAGCGGGACTCGAGGCAGAAGGGGCGCTCGACTACACGGGGGCCATAGCTGGGGAGCAGGACGATGACAACGACGAACAGGGGCGCTGAGCCCGCGAGCCCCTGGATGCAGCGGGCAGCCGGCCGGGCCCCGCGGCGGTCCGCCCCGGACTACTGCTTCTCGGCCACCAGCACCAGCAGGCGGGGGATGGTGGCAGCCTGGCCGTACTCGAAGGCCTGGGCCAGGAAGGCCGGGGGCGGCGCTGGCTCCTCCATGCGCACGACCAGGAGTCCGTTGGCAGCCAGGGCGTTGACGTAACGGGACAGTGGCCGGTGGACGAAGGGGATGAAGACCCCCTTCTCCACCTCCTCCACCGTCTCGTCCTCCACCAGGTAGGGACCGATGCTCCCTCCCCCGCCCCGGCGGGCGGCCTCCGCCACCTGGGCCCAGGCGGGATCGACGCCGAGCACCCGGCAACCGCTGGCTACGGCCAGCCGGGCCACCTGCTCCTCCCACGGGCCCATGCCGTCTCTCAGCGACACTGATGGGGCGGACGGAGGTCACCAAGCGGATCAAGGCCCAAGCTCGTCCTGCCGGGGTCGAATGGGCCCTTGTCCGCCAAGGCCGCAACCATGAGGTCTACCGGCTTGGTTCGGTGATGATTCCGATCCCTCGGCACAGCGAGATCGACAGTTGGACAGCGGAGGACATCTTCAAGGAGTGCGAGCCCGAACTGGGCGAGAGGTGGTGGAGGTGATGGGTGCCTACCGGGCGAGGATCCAGCGTGGGGAGCGCTACTGGGTGGTGCGGATCGAGGGGGTGGCCACGACCCAGGCTCGGCACTTGCGGGAGCTGGAGGACATGACCACCGACCTGATCCAGGTGATGACCGGCGAGGAGCACCCGGAGGTCACGTATGAGTTCGAGCTGGCGGAGTCGGTCCAAGGCCATCTTGACCACGCTCGGCAACTCCGGGAGGAGTCGGCCCGTTCCCAGGCCTCGGCCGCCGCCGAGGCTCGGGCTGCTGCCCGAGAGCTGCACGAGCAGGGTATTTCGGTTCGGGACATCGGCCGGGTGCTCGGGGTGTCCTTCCAGCGCGCTCACCAGCTGGTGGGTGACGGGGAGCGGGCGGCTCGTGGAATGGTTGGTTGACCCGAGACCTGTGCAGCAGGCTGAACGCGATGACGCTCATTCCGGCGCCGCTGCTACCGGAACCCCGGGGAATCGCCCCTGCCGTAGCTGGCGGCAGCAAAGAGGCGCTGTTGGCCCGCTCTCGGCACGCGTCGGTCCGCTCCCTCGAGCGCTACGCCCGGCCCGGATCCGAACCGCCGGCGCGCCGACCTGTTCGAGAAGGTCTACATCGGCCTGTTCGGCGACGACGGCTCCGTCGAGTTCTTCGACGTGCAGCAGGCCCCGCTGCACACCGGGCAGCCGGCAGCCCGTGTGCGCACCTGACCGGCCGCATGTCAGCACCGGGGTGGATGTCTCGCCTTGCCGAGACATCGTCCCCGCTGGCCGGCCCTCGAAACTGCACAGATGCGTGGCGTGGGCCGCGCGCCAGCCCGCCCTGGACTACTGCTTCTCGGCCACCAGCACCAGCAGGCGGGGGATGGTGGCGGCCTGGCCGTACTCGAAGGCCTGGGCCAGGAAGGCCGGGGGCGGCGCCGGCTCCTCCATGCGCACGACCAGGAGCCCGTTGGCAGCCAGGGCGTTGACGTAACGTGACAGTGGCCGGTGGACGAAGGGGATGAAGACCCCCTTCTCCACCTCCTCCACCGTCTCGTCCTCCACCAGGTAGGGACCGATGCGCCAGTACTGCTCCCCCAGGATGTGGTCGTCGATCCAGCCGCTGCCCGGGGTCTGGAGGAGGGGGTGGTTGAGGAGGAAGACGAACCGGCCGCCCGGCCGCAGCACGCGAGCCACCTCGGCCACGGTGGCGTCCACGTCCGAGATGTGCTCCAGGACCAGGCAGGCTACGACCGCGTCCATGGCCGCCCCCCCGACGGGGAGGGCAGCCGCCTCGGCCCGGGCGTAGGCCCCTCCCCCGCCCCGGCGGGCGGCCTCCGCCACCTGGGCCCAGGCGGGATCGACGCCGAGCACCCGGCAACCGCTGGCTACGGCCAGCCGGGCCACCTGGCCCTCCCCGGTCCCAACGTCGAGCACCCGGCCGCCGGCCGGGAGCCAGGCCTGGACCAGGGGCAGGATCTGCTCGACGTACTCCGGGTCGGCGCCCTCGGTGAACCCGGACTGCCACCACCCGGCATGCTCCTCCCACGGGTCCCCGGCGCCATCCGCCGAGCCCGGGGCCCCGCCCCCCGGGGTATCGCCCCCCGGGGTATCGCCCCCCGCCCCGGCCAGGCCCGGGAAGTCCTGGCCATCTCTCACCGGCTCGCCCCGTCCACCTGGTGCAGCCGCTCGAACACGGCGCCGGCCACGGCGTCGGGGAGCCACGGGAGGGCCGACAGCTCCTCCAGCGACGCAGCCCTGGCCGCCTTGACGCTCCCGAGCTCCCGGAGCAGCCGCTTCTGCCGCACCGGGCCCAGCCCGGCCACGCCG
>JBOGGR010000441.1:0-4033 GCA_050744025.1 Acidimicrobiales bacterium | reverse complement strand
AGGTCGACCGCGCCCTCGACCAGGTGGGGATCGCCGCCCTGGCCGGCCGCCGCCTCTCGACCCTGTCGGGCGGGGAGCGCCAGCGCGTCGCCCTGGCTGGCGCCCTGGCCGGCGCACCGGAGCTGGTTGTGCTGGACGAGCCGATGTCACAGCTCGACGGGGCCGGGGCCGGAGCGCTCTCGGCCGTCCTCGACGACCTGGCCGGCGCCGGGCGTGCCGTCGTGGTGGCCGAGCACCGGCTGACGGGCTTCTCGGCCCGCGCCCGGGTGATCTCTATCGTAAATGGCAGCCTCTCGCCCGAAGTCCCCCGGCCGCTCACGCCATGGCCGCCCGTGCCGTCGCCCCTGCGACGAGTTCCAAGGGCGGCTGGAGGCGAGGCCTGGTCGCTGGACGGGGTGGCGGCGGGCGTCGCCGGCCGGCCCGTGGTCGAAGGTGTCCGGCTGGCCGGGTCGGCGGGCGAGATCGTCGTGCTCACCGGGGCCAACGGAGCCGGCAAGACGACGCTGCTCCGCACGATCGCCGGCCTCCTCCCGCCGCTCTCCGGCCGGGTGGCCCGGCGGCCGGGCCGTGTCGCCTACCTTCCCCAGGACCCGGGAGTCCTGCTGCACCGGCGCAGCGTTCGGGCCGAGGTGGACCAGACCCTGCGGTGGTCGCGCTCGCGCGACGACGCGATGGCCATCCTCGGCCTGCTCGGCCTGGCCGGCCTGGCCGAGCGGGACCCCAGGGACCTCTCGGGAGGGCAGCGCCAGCGGGCGGCGCTGGCCGCAGTCCTGGCTGGCCAGCCCCGTCTCGCGCTCCTCGACGAGCCGACCAGGGGCATGGACGCCGCCGCCCGCCTGTCGCTGGCCACGACCCTCCGCCGTCTCGCGTCCGACGGGGCATCCGTCGTGGTGGCCACCCACGACGAGGTGCTGGCGGGGGAGCTGGCGGACCGGGTCGTCGTGGTCAGGGGCGGCCGGGTCGTCGAGGACGTGCCCGAGGACGTGCCCGAGGACGTGCCCGAGGACGTGCCCGAGGACGTGCCCGAGGAGGTCGGCCGTTGAGGGGTAGAGCCTGGGTGGCGCTGGCCGGCAGCTCGCTGGTGGGGGTCCTCCTGTTCGTGTGGCCCTTCGTCGGCCGGGGCGCGCCGGGAGGCACGGCGGCGGCGGCCGTGGGAGTCGGCACTGCGGCCGCGCTGCTCGGCGTGGAGGTGACCGCCCGCCGCCTGGACGCCCGCGGCCTGGCCCTGCTGGCGTCCCTGGCCGCCATCGACGCCGGCGCCCGGGCGTTGGTCGTGACCGGGATAGGCGGCTTCAGCCCCATCTTCCTCCTCATCCTCTGCGGCGGCTACGTCTTCGGGCCGAGCTACGGCTTCCTGCTCGGGGCGACGTCGCTGCTGGTGTCGGCCCTCGTCACGGGAGGGCTGGGGCCATGGCTCCCCTACCAGCTCTTCGCCGCCGCGTGGGTCGGGGTCGCGGCCGGGCTCGCCGGCCTCGGGCGCAGGGGCCGGCCCGCCTGGCGGGATGCCGCGGTGCTGGCCGGCGTCGGCGTGGTGTCCGGCTACTGCTTCGGCGCGGCCATGGACGTGTGGGACTGGACGTTCTACCGCGCCTCCCCCGGCCTGGGCTTTCGCCCCGGCATGGCCCCCGGCGTGGCGCTCACCCACTTCGCGCACTTCTACCTGGCGACATCCGTCGTCTACGACACCTTCCGGGCGGTCGGCAACGCCGTCGTGGTGGTGGCCCTCGGCCTGCCGGTGCTGGTCGCGCTGGCCAGGCTGCGGACCCGCTTCGCTGTCGAGATCGTCCCGGTCGAGCTGGCGCTGTCCGACCTCGTCCTTCGTGCGGAGCCGGCGGCGCGCGGCCCCCGCCCACCTGAGCCGCCCCCGGATCCAGCCCCTGCGCCGACCCTCGGGCCGCCCGCGCCAGGTGCAGCGGGGGTGCTCCGGGGACCGAGGCCCCCAACCGCGGCCGGCCGGAGCTGACCCTCACCGCAGCTCAGCGCTCCCAAGGGGGCACGGACGGAAGGCCGAGCCGGCCGAGCGCCGTCTCCCAGTCGCCGGCTACGGCTTCCTGGGCCGCGGCCAGAGGCACTCGCCGGTCGCACACCGCCCGGTTGAGCTCGTGCTCGACCCAGTCCTTGGAGTTGGCGTAGTAGCCGGAAGGGCCCTCGGGGTGGTCGTCCGGCTCGGGCCAGAGGTTCCGCGGGTCCGAGGGCGCCCCCCCGAGCTCTAGCGGGACGAGGTGGTCGAGCTCGTAGAGGTGGGCCACCCCGGGCTGGCCGTAGGTGGCGAGCGCCGCGAACTTCAGCGGCTCGGTGTAGGACTCCGGCGGTCGCACGGTGTCCGTCCAGCCCTCGCGGCAGACCGTCCTGTCGAGGTCGGCCTGGGTGACGGCCGGGTCGACGGCCCCGGGGGTGCAGGCCGGGTCGGGGAGGGCCTGGGCCCCGTAGGGGGAGGCGCCGGCCGAGGACCGGTAGCGGCAGGGCCCAGGAGGGTAGGTGCCGGCCCCGGGACGACCGGCGGCCAGGGAGGTGCCGGAACTGCCGCCCCCGCTCGTCGTCGCGCGAGCGGCCGGCCTGGCCGCGGCGGTGGCGGCCGTCGTCGTCGAGTCCCGTGCTGTCGTCGTGGTCGACGCCCGCGCCGCTGTCGTCGTCGCTGCCCGCGCCCCGGTCGTCGTCGAGGCCCGTGCCTTCGTGGTGGCCGGCGCCCTCGTGGCCGGCACCGCCGGGGCGGAGGTGGATTGCGAGGTGGCCGGGCGGGTCCCGGGCGCCCCACCGCCCCCCGGCGCCGCCTGGGCGCACGCAGTCAGGCCGAGCGACCCGGCGAGGAGCACCGCGGCCAGTTCAGGGATGAGTCGCACGGGACCAGCGTGCCAGCTGGGTGTGACAGTCATGCTCGCCGGGACAGAATCAACGTTGTGGCGAGAGAGCGGCGGGCGGGCGGGGGCGCGGCGCTGGAGGGGATCCGGGTGCTCGACGCCGCGCAGGGCGTGGCGGGTCCGCTGGCGGCGATGCTGCTCGGGGACTTCGGGGCCGAGGTCCTGAAGGTGGAACCCCCCGAGGGCGACCCGGCCCGGGGCCAGCCCGGGTTCGCGGTGTGGAACCGCAACAAGCTGGGCCTGGTCGTCGACCCCTCCTGTGCGGCCGACCGGGCGCGGTGGGCGGAGCTGCTGGCTGGGGCCGACGTGTGCGTGGTGAGCGACCTGACCCGGCTGGCCGTCGACGCGAGCGCCCATCCCGGCCTGGTCGTAGCCCACCTACCGCCCTATCCGGGCCCGGTTCCCCGGGCCGCGGCCGCGCCGTGGACGGCGCCGGCTCGCGAGCACGACGGTCTCCTTGCCGCCGTGACCGGCGCGGCATTGCGCCAGTCGTCGGGCGACGGGGGCCCGGTCGAGCCCGTCTACCCCCACTTCCTCTACCTGCAGGGGATCTGGGGGGCCGCCTGCACCGTCGCCGCCCTCGTCGAGCGGCAGCGGTCGGGCCTGGGCCAGGTGGTCACCGTCACGGGTGTCCACGGCATGATGGTCGGCGCCGCCGGGTTTCTGGCGTTCGACCCCGGCCTCCCGGACGCGACCACGGCGGTCGGCCCCGGCGGGCCCAACCCCTGCTACACGCGCTACCGGGCCGGCGACGCCCGCTGGCTGTTCCTCGGCGCCCTGACCCCGAAGTTCCAGAGGCTGGCCCTGCGGGCACTCGACCTCGGCTCCCTCCTCGACGACCCCAGACTGGGCGGCTCCCTGGTCGCCATCCTCGACCCGGCCAACCGGGCATGGGTGAGGGACCGGATCGCGGCCGTCATCGGGTCCCGGCCGCGGGACCACTGGCTCGACGTCCTGGCCGAGGCCGGCTGCCCGGCCGGGCCGCTGCTGGACCGGGACGACTGGCTGGACCACCCCCAGGTCCGGGCGCTCGGCATGCGCGTCGAGCTCGACGACCCCGAGCGAGGGCCGGTCGTCATGCCCGGCGTGCCCCTGGTGCTGACCTCCACCCCCGGCTCGGTCCGCACGCCGGCGCCCGGCCTGGGCCAGCACACGGGTGAGGCCCGGGCCTGGCC
>JBOGGR010000440.1:0-10057 GCA_050744025.1 Acidimicrobiales bacterium | reverse complement strand
CCCGGCCTCGCCGGCCCCGCCGCCCGGCCCGCCCGCCACCCGCCGGCCCCGCCGGCCGGCCCTGCCCCCCGTCGTAGGCTCTGCGGCCATGCGTCGCCTGCGCTTCGCCGTCCAGGCCCGGAAGGCCGAGTCCGGCCGGGCCTGGCGCCAGCTGGCCCGCAAGGTCGAGGCTCTCGGCTACTCGACCCTCTACGTGCCCGACCACCTCGACGACCAGTGGGCGCCGGTCGTGGCCCTTACAGTGGCGGCGGAGGCCACCGACACCCTCCGGGTCGGGTCCCTGGTGCTCGACAACGACTACCGCCACCCGGTCGTCCTGGCCAAGGAGATCGCCACCCTGGACCTGGTCGCCGAGGGCCGGCTGGAGGTGGGCCTCGGGGCCGGGTGGTTGCGCGCCGACTACGAGCAGGCGGGCCTGCCGTACGACCCGGCCCAGGTCCGGGTGGAGCGGCTGGCGGAGGGCCTGGCCATCATGAAGTCCCTGTGGTCCGAGGGGACGGCCACCTTCGCCGGCCGCCACTACACCGTCGACGCCGCCCAGGGCTCCCCGTTGCCCTACAGCCGGCCCCATCCCCCCGTGGTCATCGGCGGGGGCAGCCGCCGGGTGCTGTCGCTGGCGGCCCGGGAGGCCGACATCGTCGGGATCAACCCCAGCCTGGCGGCCGGGGAGGTGGGCCCCGAGACGGCGGCGTCCGCCCTGGCCGAGCGGTTCAAGGAGCGCGTGGCCTGGGTCCAGGAGTCCGCAGGCGCCCGCTTCGAGGAGCTCGAGCTCCAGTGCCTGACCTTCGCGGCGATGATCGTGGCCGACGGCCGGGAGCTGCGCCGGACGATGGCCCCGTCGTTCGGGATCACGGCCGAGCAGGCCGAGACCATGCCGATAGTGCTGGTCGGCACCGTCGACGAAGTGTGCGAGGCCATCGAGGCCCGCCGGGAGGAGTACGGCTTCTCGTACTGGGTGGTCCACGACGACGCCGCAGAGGCGTTCGCCCCCGTGGTGAGCCGCCTGGCCGGGCGGTAGGGCCTCCCTTGACCGCCCGGCTGGGGATCTTCGGAGGGACGTTCGACCCCATCCACAACGGCCACCTGGCGGCCGCCGTCAACGCCCGCCATGGCGCCGCCCTCGACCAGGTGCTGCTGGTCGTGGCGAACCAGCCCTGGCAGAAGGCGGGCCGGCGCCCGATCACGCCGGCCGCCGACCGCTACGCCATGGTGGAGGCGGCCGTCGCCGAGGTGGAGGGCCTGTCGGCCAGCGACGTCGAGATCGAGCGCCGTGGCCGGTCCTACACCGCCGACACCCTGGCGGAGCTGGCGGCCAGCCGCCCTGAGGTGGAGCTCTTCCTGATCGTGGGAGCCGACGTGGCCGTCGCCATCCACACCTGGGAGCGGGTGGCCGAGGTCGCGGCGCTTGCCACCCTGGTCGTGGTCAATCGCCCCGGGACCCCGGCTCCGGCGGCGCCGCCGGGGTGGGACGACGTGCTCGTGGTGGAGGTCCCGGCCCTGGACATCTCCAGCACCGACCTGAGGGCCCGGGCGTCCGACGGCCGGCCGCTCGACTTCCTCGTGCCTCCGGCGGCAATACGCTGCATCCGCGCCCGGGGTCTGTACGCTGGGGGCAGATGACGACGACCACCGTGCTGGCTCGGGGTTGCCCGGCTCCGTGACCAAGCGTTCCCCGGCCCTCGCGGCGGTGGCGGCCCGGGCCGCAGCAGCCAAGAAGGGGGGCTCGACGACCGTCCTCGACGTGGCGCCGGTGCTGGTCATCACCGACACGTTCGTGATCACCAGCGGGTCCAACGCGCGCCAGGTCCGGACCATCGCCGAGGAGGTGGAGGCAGCGGTCAAGCGGGCGGGGGGTGACGGCCCCCGCAGGATCGAGGGCCTCGACGACGCCCGCTGGGTCCTGCTCGACTACGGGGACTTCGTCGTCCACGTGTTCGTCGAGGAGGCCCGGGCCTACTACGACCTGGAGCGGCTGTGGGCCGACGTCGCCCGCCTCGAGTGGGGGGAGGACGGCAAGGCCGGCCCGGGCGTGGGCGCGGGCGCGGCCCGGGAGCGAGCGGCGCTGGGCTCCGTCGTCGGGGGCCGTCGCTGATGGGGGGGCGCGGGAGGGCGCAGCTCGTCTAGCGGCACCGCAGGGCCGATACGGGGAGGTGATGGGTTGCCACGTGGGTCACCACCCCGTTGCCGCCAGCCGGGTACCGGCTCAGCCACCAGAGCTGGCCCCCGATGAGCTCGCGCGCCGATGCGCCCGACGTGGACGCCGCGTCCGCCGGCAGCCCCCGCACCGCGCACCACGCCGACGCGCCCGGGCCGAGCAGCTCCCAGGAGCTGCCGCCGCCCACCGTGGCACCGGCCGCGAGCAGGGCACCGTCCGGGAGGAGGGTCAGGCCCGATCCTCCCGGGCCGAAGCCCTGGCCGGCGGGCTGCAGGCCGGGCACGGGAGGCAGGGAGAGGACATGCCAGGTCTGGCCCGCGTCCTCGGAGAGCATCAGCATGTAGGGGGAGACGGAGTCCACGAGCAGCACCTCGGTCGCCGAGAGCGGAGCCAGCTGGGCCGGGCCGCAGGAGTCGACGTCGACCGGCCAGGCCGGCGTGGCCCAGGTCCGCCCCGCGTCGCCCGAGCGGAGCAGGAGCTGGCTGGTGCCGTTCATGGCGCAGTTCCCCGTCTGGTACGGGCCGAAGGCGACGCATGGCCCGTGCGCCGGGCAGGGCAGCGTCCCTGTGCTCCAGTGCCGGCCGCCGTCGGTGGTCGTCTCGGCGAGCGGAGCCTGCACCGGCGGTGGGGGTCGGCCCTCGTAGGCGCTGGGGAAGAGGGTCTCTGAGCCGTCCGGGGAGAACAGGGCCAGGACGGCGGGGCCGTGGTAGCGGAAGCCCCCGAAGGTCGCGGCCGTCGCCCCCGCAGGGGCCGGCACCCGGCTCCAGGTCCGCCCTCCGTCGGTCGTGTAGAGGGCTACGAGGGCGAAGGGCGGCGCCTGGCCGTTCGGATCGACGGCAAAGGCGGCGAGCACCGTGCCCGGGTGCCCGTGGGCCAGGGCCACCTCCTCGCAGTACGGCGGGACGCCCGTGGGGAGGTCGAGCCCGGTGCCGGACAGGGCTGTGGCCACTCCGGCCGTGGGGACGCGCACGGTTGTCGGGACGGGGCTCTGGCTCGGGCCCTGGACCACGATCGCACCGGGCTCGCACCAGGCGACTCGGGAGGGATCGGCCGGGTTGGCCCCGATGGCCGGGAGCCCGTCGCTCGCCTCCGCCATCGGCTGGAGCGCGCCCAGGCTCGCGAAGCTGGGCGCGGCTCGGACGGTCAGGGCGGCGTGGCCGAGGTGCGCCTCCTCCCCGCCCTTCAGGAAGCGGGTGAAGGTCACTTCGCTCCCGCTCGGCAGGCCTGGGACGGTCTCCAGCCGGAAGGCGAATGGGAGGTCTGACCCGATGACCGAGGCGAGCGGCGCGGATCCGCTCACCCTCACCACCTCTCCCGGCGCGGCCGCGACCGGGGTGACCCTGAGGCCGGCGCAGGAGGAGGCGGGAGAGCAGGAAGGCTGCGAAGGGGCGACGAGGCGGAACATGGCCTGGCCCTGCGCGCTGCTGGGCGCGCACTCCAGGCAGTCCACGCCGATCGGGTAGCTCCCGGGCACGGGCTGGACCACCCGAGCCGGGGCCAGGTCGAACCAAGGCGCGCCGGGCACGACGATCTGGGCCTCGAAGGTGGTGGCCGAGCTCCACCTGGCGGGGACCCCCGAGTAGTGGAGCCCATGGCTGCAGCCGTCCCAGCACAGGTCGTAGATGTGGTCAGGAGGCCGCGCAGGCGGGGCGGACAGCGTGCCGGTCAAGGTGACGGTGGTGCCCGGGGGGCCGGACGCCGGCGAGAGGGAGAGCGCGACGCTGACAGGAGGAGTCGAGGGCGGCGCCCCGCCCTTGGCCGGCGGGAGCCTCCCGAGCCCTCCCCCCCCGAGCCCCTGGTCGAGGAAGACCGTGTAGGGGCCCGGGGCCACGGGCCCGACGCGGATGCAGCCACTCACCTCGCCGTCCATGGACTGGCTGACCGCGAGGCTGCCCCGGGGGCAGCCGGCTGCGCTCGCCGACGTCGTGCCCGCCGCGGCTGGCGGCCGGCGAGCCCCGTGAACCGGCGTGGTCGTCGCCGACGTCGTCGCCGCCGCCCTCGGCCCTGCCGTCGTCCCTGTCGAGGAGGGGAGGGCGCCGCACGCACCGAGCAGGAGGGCGCAGAGGGCGAGGAGCAGCAGGCTGCCATTCCTCCTCTTCCGCGATCGCCCCACGCCTCGTAGACGTGCGGCGCGGGCCTCGGGTTGCAGCGGCTCAGGGGGCGACCGGTGGGGGGGCCGACAGGGCCATCGGAGGGAGGTCGCCGTCCCCCGCCGCCTGGCGGGCGAACTGGGTGCGGTAGAGCTCGGCGTAGAGGCCGCCGGCAGCGAGGAGATCGTCGTGGGAGCCCTTCTCGACGACCCGGCCGCGGTCGACGACCACGATGAGGTCGGCCTCTCGGACAGTGGAAAGCCGGTGGGCGATGACCAGCGACGTCCGCCCGACCAGGGCGGTCCGCAGCGCCTGCTGCACCGCCACCTCGGACTCGGAGTCGAGGTGGGCGGTGGCCTCGTCGAGGACCACGACCGCTGGAGCCTTGAGGAGCAGCCGGGCGATGGCGAGGCGCTGCTTCTCGCCGCCCGAGAGCCGGTAGCCGCGGTCCCCGACGACGGTGTCGAGGCCCTGGGGGAGCGACTCGACGAGCGGCAGGATCTGGGCTCCCCGGAGCGCCTCGGTCATCTCCCGGTCGGTGGCGTCGGGCTTGGCGTACTCGAGGTTGGCGCGGATGGTGTCGTGGAACATGTGGGCGTCCTGGGTCACCACGCCGATGGTGGCCCGCAGGGACGCGAGGGTGGCGTCCCGGACGTCGACCCCGTTGATCCGCACCGCCCCCGCCCTCACGTCGTAGAGCCTCGGGACCAGGTGGCTGATGGTCGTCTTGCCGGCGCCCGACGGGCCGACCAGGGCCACCAGCTGGCCCGCGTCGGCCGTGAAGCTGACGTCGAAGAGCACCTGCTGGGACGCCACGGTGTCCAGCACGGCCACCGACTCGAGCGATGCCAGCGAGACCTCCTGGGCGGTCGGGTAGCTGAAGTCCACGTGGTCGAGCTCCACCCGGGCCGGACCGTCGGGGACCGGGACGGCGCCGGGCCTCTCGTCGATCATCGGGGTCAGGTCCAGGACCTCGAACACCCGGTCGAAGGAGACCAGTGCGGTCATGACGTCCACCTGGGCGTTGGAGAGCGAGGTGAGCGGGCCGTACAGGCGGTTGAGGTAGGCCGTGAGGGCCACGACGGTCCCGACGCTCAGCGCGCCCCGCACGGCCAGCACCCCGCCCCAGCCGTAGACCAGGGCCGTCGCCAGCGACGCAGTCAGGAGCAGGGCGACGAAGAAGACTCGGGCGTACATGGCCTGGGTGATCCCGATGTCGCGGACCCGGCCGGCCTTGTCCTCGAACGTCCTGCGCTCCTCCCCGGGCCGCCCGAACAGCTTGACGAGGAGGGCGCCGGCCACGTTGAACCTCTCGGTCATCGTGCTGCTCATGGCCGCGTTCAGGCCGTAGGACTCACGGGTGATCGAGGCGAGGCGGCGGCCCACCCAGCGGGCGGGGACGAGGAATACGGGGAGGATGACGAGGGCAACGAGCGTGATCTTCCAGGAGAGGAACAGCATGGCGGCCAGCACCAGCACGACGCTCACGAAGTTGGACACCACCGACGAGAGCGTGTCGGTGAAGGCCTGCTGGGCGCCGAGGATGTCGTTGTTGAGCCGGCTGATCAGCGCTCCCGTCTGGGTGCGTGTGAAGAACGCCAGCGGCATGCGCTGGATGTGGGCGAACACCTGCGAGCGCATGTCGAAGATGAGGCCCTCGCCCACCTTGGCCGACACCCAGCGCTGGCCGATGGACAGGCCGGCGTCGGCGACGGCCAGGCCGGCGACGACCAGGGCCAGGGTGACCACGGTCCCGATCCGGTGGCCGAGGATCCCCTTGTTGATGATCTGGCGGTAGATGAGCGGGTTGATCACGCCGACGACTGCGTCCACCACGATGATGACGAGGAAGAACGCCAGGATGCGGCGGTAGGGGGAGACGAAGACCATCATGCGTCGCAAGGTCCCGGGGGTGATCTCCTTTCCCACCACCGACTGGTCGCGGTGGACCGATCTCATGGCCGAGCCCCAGCCGCCGCCATGGCCCATGCTCATGGCCGGGTCGCCCCTCTTCCCGGCCGGGGCGCGGCGTCCCGCTTCCGGATGGCGTCGGGGTCCACGTGGTACTGCACCCCTTTGCCGAACCGGCTGACCTCGACCACCAGCCATCCGGTTTCGGGGTCGACGGCCCTCACTATCGCGTCCCGGCCGGCGTGCTGGCCCTCGTCGAGGACGACCCGCTCCCCGATCCTGGGGGCGGGGCCGGGGTCGGGAGCCGGGGCGGGGGCCCCGGGGCCGGGGCCGGGGCCGCCGGCGCCGGTCGGCTTGGGGCCCGGGACGGAGGCGGCGCCGACTGTCGGTCCGGTGGCGCCGGCGGCTGGGTGCCGCCCCGGGGGGCCCGGGAGGATGCCGAGGAGGCGCTGGCAGCCGCCGCAGTAGAGGGCCAGCGCGTCACCACTGGGCTCCTCGCCGTCGATCTGCACGGGGAGGCGGGTGGTGACGAGCTGGCTGGCCAGGTCGGCCCGGCACGACGGGCAGACCGGGCCGCTCTCGGATGGGGCGGGCACACCCAGGAGGGTAGGGGCCGGGCCGGCTCGGGTGAGCGCCGTCCAGGCCGCTCGGCTCCCCGCCCGCCCCGTCCTCGCCGGGGCGATCGCCACGAGCGCGACGAGCTGCGTGCTGGTCCGCTATGGCCGCTGACACGCCCCAGAAGTTCCCAACCGATGGACTGGGAAGTATAGTGGGAAGGAGATGACGATGACGCCGTTCGGTCCCTCGGTCGATGAGGTGGCGCTGACCAGGGCGCCTCTCGTGAACGTGATCGCCCAAGTCCGCTTCCCCGCCGTGATGCGGATCGAGGCTGACAGCGGGTTCGTGTCCGCCTTCCAGGAGTCGATCCGGAAGGACTATCCCATCCTCCGCCCGGAGCGGCAGCTCGGAGTCATGGTCGGACCGGCAGGGGTCCAGCCGCAGGACGCAGGGACGGTCTGGCGCTTCGAGACGAAGGACCCGGATGCGTGGCAGGTCACCTTGGCACCGACGTTCGTGTCTCTGTCGGCGAAGCGGTACACGCGCCGGAGCGACCTCCTTGCTCGCCTGACCGTGGTGCTCCATGCCTTGGAGGGTTGGCTGCACCCGGACGTGTGCGACCGCATCGGTGTCCGGTATGTGGACCGCATAGCTGGCAATCAGCTCACTCGACTCAGTGCGCTCGTGCGTCCCGAAGTTCTCGGTCTGGCCGGGGATGAAGCGGCGATTGGCAACGCCAAGATCGTTCACGCGTTGTCCGACACGCTCTTTCGGCTCGATGACTCGTCGCAGTTACGTGGACGGTGGGGGACGCTCCCAGCCGGCGCGACGTATGACCCAGGGATTGAACCCGCACGGGAGCCGTCCTGGATCCTCGACGTTGACCACTATACCTCGGAGTCAGAAGATTTCGATCTCGCGGCCATCGGCGCAAGGGTTGCCGAGTTTTGCGATCGCATCTACACGTTCTTTCGGTGGGCAGTGACCGACGCGTTTCTCGACGAGTTCGGAGCAGAGCGATGACTCCTCAAATCCAAGCGAGACCAGCACATCGAAGCGACGAGACTGATGTTGCAAGACCCTGGTCGATCCTCCCGATTGCGGACACGCTCTTTGAGCGGAGGTCCTCGACGACGACGCGGCTCGGGATGCCGTTCGTCGTGGAGGACATCGACGACCTGCTTCTTGGGTCCGAGCGGAGGACGGGTGCGGTGATCAGCTGGGGCAACCAGCTTTGGCGGACTGACATCAGTTCAACGGAGACCGGGATCACGTACACGAGTGCTCCTCGTCCAGTACGCGAAGACGTCCAGAAGCTCCGGGATGAGATCGCTCGTCGGACTCGCCTCACCCGCGAGCAAATCGCTCGGGCGCTCGGCGTGGATCGTCGGTCGTTGAGCGCATGGGTAAAGGGTGTCGCCACGCCGAGCACGGACAAGCTGGAACGTCTCCAGATGCTTGCGGACGTCGTCAGAGACATCGACGCGAGCGAGCCTGGACGTGCAACCGAGGTGTTGGTGAGTCGCTCCGGAGGACAAGACCTCTTGGACCACATCGCCGCGGGTCGCTTCACCCGCCCGCGCGACTGGCAGGTGCTCCAGGGAGCCGCACCATCCGTCACGATCGTGCATCGTCCTCCGACACGGCGTCCGCTACACCAGAACGCTCTCGACGCCTACCTGAAGGGCCGGCTGCAGCCGCTCGGGCGAGCTGCCACGGTCCGGCCGGAATCCGAGTACGAGCAAGACCTTTCGGAGGCGGGCCGCCTGATGTCGGACGAACCCGGATCGCCATAGCCCTTCCCAGTGGGAATCGTTGGATGCGCACTTTCTCCAGATCGATGACGCTTGGGAGGAGGGGGGGCCCCTCGGAGTTGCCGCTGGCATCGGTCTTGCGATGGTCCTCACGCACGACTGCCAGCTCGACAAGGAGTGGAACCAGCGGGTTCGAGAGCTAGAGAGAGGCGGGACGGCGCTGGAGCCAGCCGAACGGGAGGCAACTGCCGATGCGACGCTTGACCGGACGCTCGTCGTCAGCCCGCTGGTCGATCCGAGCGATCTTCGAGGCGGACGTGGCAATCTCCTCGCCGGAAGGGTCATCGGATACGTGCCGGTGCCAAAGCATCCCGAGGACCTCGTGGAAGAGTGCGTTGCTGACCTCACCTACCAATGCACCGTGGACCGTCTGGACGTCATCAAGGTCGCGTCGATTACCGAATCCGCCCGGAAGCAGCTGCGCTACGCACTGATCCAACTGGACGCGCTTCGGACGGCGGACCTCGGCTTTCAGATTGAAGCCGTCATTGGACGAACGATCCACACCGTAGACGTCTCCGCCCGCGATCCCCTGACGGTTCGCATCCAGCTCGACGACGGGCAGGTCATACAACTGCTCCAGCAACCGGGCTCTCCAGATCAAGAGAGCGGGCGTTCAGGAGAGTTCTTTTCCTCGGGCGGCACAACGCACTGATCGGTGGGCGTGAGCGTCCCTGCCGTCGATTGTCATCAAGAGGCACACCCAGGAGGGTAGGGCCCGGGCCGCCTCAGGTGAGCGCCCGCCCGGCTCAGGTGATCGCCCGGATGGCCCGGGTGAGAGCCCCGGCCACGTCGCCCAGGACGTGGCGGCCCCCCTCGACCACCGGGCTGCCCCCGACGACCACGTCGGTGACGTCGGCGGCGGTAGCGGCGAACACCACGGCCTCGACGGCGAGCGCCGGATCGGTGCCGGCCAGGCGGACCGAGGAGAGGCTGACCGTCGTGAAGTCGGCCAGGGCGCCGGGCTCGAGGCGGCCGGCTTCTGGCCAGCCGAGGGAGGCCGCCCCGCCGGCGGTCGCCGCCGCCAGCAGGTCGGCGGCCCGGTGGCGGCCCCGGCTCCCGCTGGCCAGCCGCTCGTCCAGCTCCACCGCCCGAGCCTCCTCGAAGAGGTCGATGGCCGCCTGGGAGTCGCTCCCCAGGCACAGCCGGCTCCCGGCTGCCACCAGTCGGTGAGCCGGGCCGATCCCGTCGGCCAGGTCTCGCTCGGTGGTGGGGCACAGACAGACGGCGGTGCCGCTCCCGCCAAGCTGCGCCACGTCCCTGTCGGTCAGGTGGGTGGCGTGCACGGCCGTCGTGGCCGGCCCGAGCGCTCCGCACTCCCCGAGGAGGGCGGTCGGGGTGAGGCCGGTGGCGGCCAGGCAGGCTTGGTTCTCGGCCGGCTGCTCGGAGAGGTGGACGTGGAGGGGGAGCTGGCGCCCGGCTGCCCAGGCGGCCACCGTGCGGATGGAGGCCTGGTCGACGGCCCTCACGCTGTGGATGGCCGCCCCGGCCCTGGCCCCGCCGGCCCCGCTCGCCCCGCTCGCCCCGCT
>JBOGGR010000439.1:0-2707 GCA_050744025.1 Acidimicrobiales bacterium | reverse complement strand
GGCCTCGGCGGCATCCTCCACGACCGGGACCCCGTAGCCGGCGCAGATCTCGAGGATCCGGGCATAGTCGGCGCACTGCCCGTAGAGGTCGACGGCCACCACGGCGGCCGGCAGCCTCCCCTCGGCGGCCCGCTCGGCCAGCTCGTCGGCCAGGTGCTTCGGGTCGAGGTTCCAGTTCCGGGGATCGGCGTCCAGGAGCACCGGCCGGGCCCCGAGGTAGGTGACGGCGCCGGCCGTGGCTATGAACGTCAGGGTGGGGACTACGACCTCGTCGCCCCGTCCCACCCCGAGCAGCTGCAGCGCCAGGTGCAGCGCTGCCGTCCCGCTGGACAGGGCCGCGGCGTGGGGCACGCCCACGTACTCGCCCAGCTCCCGCTCGAAGGCGTCGACGTGGGGCCCGAGAGGGGCGATCCAGTTGGACTCGAAGGCCTCTATCAGGAACTGGCGCTCCCTCTCGCCGACGTGAGGGGGGGAGAGGAAGATCCGCGGCTTGGCCGGACCGGGACAGATGGCCGTCGGATCACCGAGCGCTGTTCCTTTGGAGCCCATCTACCTTCCCACCACGCCCGATGCCGAGAGCACACATAGTAGCGGCTCCCCTGGTGGAGCCGTGCGCGGGACGATACCCTCGGGCTCTGCAGGGCGAGCAGGGATGACGGGGTGGGTGCTGTGCGAGCCACACCAGGAGGGGCTACGGCGACGATGAGCGTCCCGCGCCCATCCGGCGCAGGCAGCCCGGACGGCCTCTCGGACGTCGTCGCCGTTGTCCTCACCCACCGGCGCCGGCGCCTCGCCACCCAGGTCGTACGGGGTCTCCTCGCGGCGGAGGGATTCTCCGCCGATCACGTGATCCTCGTCGTCAACGGCGAGGGTGTGCTCGACGACCGTGCGCTCGAGGCCACCCTCCAGGTGATCCCGAGGACGGCGTGGCAGGTGCATCCCCCGCCTCATCTACCGAGAAGAACAACTCCGGTTCGTCGACGAGGATCCTCACCACCCTGGGGCCCATGACCGCCTCTCCCGTGTAAGTCGGCGCCAGCGTCTGACTGGCGTGGGCTTCCACCGCCCTCCTCTTCTGCTCGGTGGTATCCACCCGCGCTCGAACGGGACGCCCCATGCGCCGTCCGCATCCGAGCACAGTACCCAAAAGCCTCACCCCACGCAGGCTTGCCTCGGGCCACGGCCCGATCTCCTTGGCAAGGATGGGGTACGCAAAGAGTCGGAACATACCAGGACGTTTGACCGCTACGCGGCGGGCAGCGATGCTGAGAGCCCGATGGTCGGGATGGGGATCGTATAAGTCCGAGACAAATACGTTTGCCGGGCGAGTCTGGTCGACCAGTTCCAGTACCAACGCGACTGCCTCTTCCAAGCGTTCCCCCAGTAAGCCGTTCCCTAGGGCGAACCAATGGATCCTCTCGGGACCCACGCCGAGGATTGCCAGGGCAGCCTGCGCCTCCGTGCGCCGAAGGGCCGCCAACTCCCCTGGGTGCCGCGCCAGCGCCGTCGAGGCAGCGCCTTCGCCATCAGTGGCAAAGGCGACCGTGACCGAGCCTCCCGACCGGATCATGGCAGCTACAAGGGCACCGCAGCCGAACACATCATCGTCTGGATGAGGCGCAAGGACGAGAGCGTTGCCGGACATCAGTTCCCTTGTCGCGTCGCGGGCAAGCACGATCATGGCTCGCCGCCAGGCTGTACCGAGCAGGCGGCGCCCCCACACTCGGCGGCTGTCCTTCATGGCAACTGACGTTCCCTCACGGGGGCACCCGCCGGCGCCGGACCCGCTCGTCCAAGCCCTGCAGCTGGCCCCGGCCGAGGGCAGCCAGCAGGTTGCTCATCCGGTAGTTGTAGCCGACCTCGGCGTGCTGGTAGTGGGCAGCCGGCTCCCTGGCCTGGGTAGCCAGGTGGCGGGCCCGGACGACCAGCTCCTCACAGTGCGAGACCAGCATCCCCCCGCCCGAGGTGGTGATGATCTTGTTGCCGTTGAACGAGAAGACGCCCACCGCGCCGAAGGAGCCGGCCGGCTGGCCCCGGTAGGTCGCCCCCAGAGCCTCGGCGGCATCCTCCACGACCGGGACCCCGTAGGCGGCGCACGTCTCCAGGATCGAGCCATGGTCGGCGCACTGCCCGTAGAGGTCGACGGCGATGACGGCGGCCGGCGGCTTGCCCTCGGCAGCCCGCTCGGCCAGCTCCTCGGCCAGGAGCTGAGGGTCGAGGTTCCAGGTCCGGGGATCGGCGTCCAGGAACACCGGCCGGGCCCCGAGGTAGGTGACGGCGCCGGCGGTGGCGATGAACGTCAGGGTGGGGACCACGACCTCGTCGCCCGGCCGCACACCGAGCAGCTGCAGCGCGGCTGTCCCGCTGGACAGCGCGGCGGCGTGGGGCACCCCCACGTACTCGCCTAGCTCCCGCTCGAAGGCGTCGACGTGGGGCCCCAGGGGGGCGATCCAGTTGGACGCGAACGCGTCCAGCACGAGCTGGCGTTCTCTCTCCCCCACATGCGGCGGGGAGAGGAAGATCCGCAACCCACCAAGAGCTGTTCCTTCGGAGCCCATCTGCCTTCCCACCACGCCCGATGTCGAGAGCACTCATAGTAGCGGCTCCCCTGGTGGAGCCGTGCGCAGGACGATACCCTCGCGGTCTGCAGGGCGAGTCAGGGATGACGGGGTGGGTGCGGTGCGAGCCAGACCGACAGGAGGCACGG
>JBOGGR010000438.1:0-3534 GCA_050744025.1 Acidimicrobiales bacterium | reverse complement strand
TCCGTCTACGAGGCCGTCCTGGAAGGACGCCGCGCTGCCCTGGCCCTCACGGGCCTCGGTCCAGCCGGCCCCTGGGTGACCCGGGCCGCCCCCCCCTGAGGGCCCCCTGGTCCGGCGCCCTGGTCAGGGAGCCGCCATGGAGCTCACACCGAGTCGACCTGACGCCCGTAGGGGGGGCCGGCCGGGCCAAGTCAGGGGCCGGGGGGCCAAGTCAGGAGCCGGGAGGGCCAGTCAGGAGCCGGGAGCCGGCGGTGCCACCAGGGGCGCCGGCGCCCCCTCGCAGCAGTGGCTCTTCCAGCCACAGGCTGGGCAGCGCCAGCGGGCACCGACCGGGTCGAACGGGCGCCCACAACTCTCGCACTCCATCACAGGCCCCACGGTAGGCGCGGGCCCCCTGACCCGGTGGGATGGTGCGGCGCCCGGCGCCCTGCGAGCCCATCCGGCAGGACGCGGCCACCCGTCCAGCACCCGGTGCGAGTGGGCGTACGATTGTGGGCATGGCCGAGTGGTTCTCGATCGAGGTCCTGAACGGATCGGGGTACGGGTCGGCCCGGGGCTGGGCCGATGCCTTCGGCGACTCGCTCGCCCAGGCCGCCCTGGCGCAGCGGGCATCGGACTGGAACTGGCATCACCACAGCTGGGGCAGCGTCTTCGAGGTGGAGCTCCCGAGCGAGGAGGACTGGGACTCCTTCCGGGCGCTCGCAGCGGTCCGGGCCGCCCTGGATGCCGTCCCCGACCCGGTCAACGGGCTCATCGTCTACCGGGGCCGGGGCGGCAGCTCGCCCGCCGGGAAGCCTCGCCGGCCCCGACCGCTGGCCGGGGCCGGGGCGGCGTCCCTCGCCCTCCCCGTGGACGACGAGCCCGACCTGATGGTGCCGGTCGAGCGGAGGTGGCTCGTCTCCAGCGCCGGGGCCGGCTCCCGAGGCGCACACGGCTCCGGTGCCCGAGGCGCACACGGGGCCGGGGCACACGAGGCCGGCACCCGAGGCGCCCGGGGCTCCCCCCCTCGGGCCGGCCGCCTTCCATGCAAGCGGCCGTCGGGGCCCCTCGACGGGGATGGGGATGCCTCTCAGCTCTCCAGCCGGCGGATCGCGAGCGGCGTCTCCCGGCATCCGCCTGATCCGACGGGCTCGACCCGGTAGCCGCGGGGTCCCGGGCGCTCGACGAGCACCTCCACCAAGCCGTCGTCCACGAAGTGCGCGGCTGCGCCGTCGTCACAGCCGATCCCACCCGGGAGCGTCCTGTCGGCCACCAGGGCCTGGAACGCCGGGCGCCGCCGGGGCTCGGAGTCGTAGTGGGGGCAGTAGCTCCCGGCCAACAGGCCCAGCCCGTCAGCGAAGGGACGCAGCTCCGGGCCGAAGGAGTCCGTCGTCCCTCCAGCGAACCAGCAGATGGCGCCGGCGCTCACCCCGGCCAGCACGACCCCCTGCTCCCAAGCCCTCCGCAGCACCTGGTCGAGGCCGTGCACCCTCCAGACGGCCACCATGTTGGCGGTGCTGCCGCCGCCCACGAAGATCACGTCCTGGGACAGCAGGAGGTCTTCGGGGTCGGCAACATTGGGCATCGGGAACAGGGCGAGGTGCCGCGCCACCACCGGGCTGCCCTGGAAGGCGACGCAGGCCGGCTCCACCCACCGAAGGCTGTCTCCTTCCCCGGTGTTGATGAAGCACAGGCGCGGCCCCGGCCGGCCCGACAGATGGAGCAGGTGGTCGACGAGGGCCGGCACCCTCTGACCCCGGTCCGGGGCCACCGACCCGCCACTGGCCACGATGTGCCGCCGTCCGTCCGCTGCCACGAAGGGGAGAGTACCTATGCTCGCGAGCGTCCTGCCCGGTACCGGTAGGTGGTCGTCCCCTGTCGTGCACCACCCAGCGCAGGGGTCCCGTGTCCGTGATCCTCCGGGCGAGAGGCTCCTGGTGGTCCAGGTCCGGGCGCGACAATGGCGGCCATGGCAGCCAGATGCGAACGGAGACCGCCCCGGCCGCCCCGCCGCTTGTCCATCGCGATCGCGGCCCTTTCCCTGGCCGGCGCGTCGGGAGTCGGGTGGGGAGCCGGGGCGGCCGCCGCCCAGCCGTCCACGACCTCCGGGCCGGCGACGTCCGGCTGCCAGATGGCCCTACGGCCCACCTCCGGACCGGTCGGGACGCTGGTATCCATCACCGGGTCGACTGCCACCTGCAAGGACGGCGGCTACGGCGGCGCCTTCGGCTTCGACGACGAGGGGGCCGGCGTCCTCATCGCCGACCTGCCCGCACATGGGAGCTTCACCTATAGCTTCCGCATCCCGACATCGATGCCCGCCGGGGACTGGTTCGCGGCCGCCCAGGGGTACGAGGGCGGCAGCCCGGTCGCCCCCGGGCCGGCGTCGTTCCACACGACCATGGGTGCGCCGCTTTCCGCCACCTTCACGGTGAGCGGGGCGCCCCCCGGCTGGGCCGACTTCACCTCGATCATCGCCACCGGGGCCCAGTGCAGCTCGTGCATCAACGCCGGGTTCGGGGCAACGCCCTACGGCGGACCGGGCTACGAGCTGCTCCGCTCCGACGGGTACGTGCGCACCTTCGGGTCCGTCCCCAACGCGGCGGGCAACGCCGGGGACCTCCACCTGGCGGCGCCGATCGTCGCGGCCGCCTTCACCCCCGGGGGCGGCGGCTACTGGATGCTCGGCGCCGACGGCGGGATCTTCACCTACGGCGACGCCGGCTTCCACGGCTCGGCCACGAGCGCCCATCCCCGGCCGCCGTGGGTGGGGATCGCGCCGACCCCGGACGGGCACGGCTACTGGGTGGCCGAGGCCGACGGCTCCGTCGTCTGCTTCGGCGACGCCCGCTCGCATGGCCAGCTCGGCTCGCCGCCGGCCGGGATCGGGGTGGGCCCGGCGGCCCCGATCGTGGGCATGGCGGCAACCCCCGACGGCGGCGGCTACTGGCTCGTGGGCCGGGACGGCGGGGTGTTCTCCTTCGGCGACGCCGGCTTCCACGGCTCTGCGCTCGGAGTGTCTCCGGGGTTCCCGATGGTGGGGATCGCCAGCACCCCCGACGGCAAGGGCTACTGGCTGCTCGCCGCCGACGGGGGCGTCTTCACCTACGGCGACGCCCCCTTCTTCGGCTCCGGCCGCTCCTGAGGAGCCCGGCACAGCCGGATGGTTGCCCTCCGCTGGGCAGCCGTGCTTGGGGGACCAGCACGACCGAGTACCGGGCCCAGGTGAACCTGGACAAGGTGGCGACCAAGGAGCGGGCCAGGGCCGGCCCCAGGGCGCCAAGGCCGTCCACCAGGAAGCGCAGGCCCTCGGGACCCACACCCTGCCGGTGGAGGTATGGGTGGACCACCAGGGCCTGGTCAGGCAGATCAGCACCGAGGTCCCGATCCCGGCCGCCAGCGCCGGGGCCACGAACGGCAGCGGCAAGGCCACCCTCACCATGACCTCTCGGACTTCGGGACCCCGGTACATCTCACGCCCCCTCCAGCCAGACAGCCGACATCACATCCCAGGTGGTCCAGCAGGCCAAGGCCAGCTGAGCCCCGGCCCGCATC
>JBOGGR010000437.1:0-3211 GCA_050744025.1 Acidimicrobiales bacterium | reverse complement strand
GGGGACCCGCGCCCCCGCCACCGTCCCCGCCGGCGCCGCCCGCCCAGGCGCCCCAGGCGCCGCCGCCACCGCCGGCGCCGACCATCGTCCCCACCCCCTCGTCGGTGAGGATCTCCAGCAACAGCACGTGCGGCACCCGCCCGTCCAGGACGTGGGCCCCGCCCACCCCGCCTCGCAGGGCCCGGGCGCAGGACCTGGCCTTGGGCACCATCCCCTCCGTGACCGACCCGTCGGCGATCATCGCCTCGAGCTCGTCCACCGACAGGCTCCGCATCAGGCTCGCCGGGTCGCCGGGGTCGCGACGCAGCCCCTCCACGTCGGTCAGGTACACGAGCTTCTCCGCCCCGAGCGCCTCCGCAACGGCCCCGGCCACCACATCCGCGTTGATGTTGTAGGCCTGCCCGGCGGCGTCCGAGCCGATGGTGGCCACGACCGGGATCAGGCCCTCGGCAAGGAGGCGCCGCAGGATCGTGGCGTCGACGCCGGCGACCTCGCCGACGAAGCCGAGGCCCCCGGGGTGCGCAGAGGCCCGGATGAGCCCGGCGTCCTCCCCGGAGATGCCCACGGCGAGCGGCCCGTGGGTGTTGATCGCCCCCACGATGTCCCGGTTCACCTTGCCGACGAGCACCATGCGGGCGATGTCCAGGGTCTCGGCGTCGGTGACCCGCAGCCCGTCCCGGAACTCCGCCACCTTGTCCACCCGGGCCATCCACGCCCCGATCTGGGGGCCGCCACCGTGCACCACGACCGGGAGCATGCCCACCGATGCCATCAGCACTATGTCTTCTGCGAAATAGCAGAGTCCTGACGCTCCGGCCCCCTGCCCACTCCCGCCGGTGGTCCCCCCGGCTCCCGCCATGGCGGCCCCTCCGTGCTTGACGACCACCACCTTCCCCCGGAACCGCCGGATGTACGGCAGCGCCTCCACCAGGATCGCCGCCCGGTCCCTCGCCGGCGCCGGCCCGCCCCCCCCGCTCACGACGTTCTCATGTTCTCGGCTATGTACGCCGGCGAGAGGTCGGTGGTGAGGATGCTGGCCGCACCGGCGCCGAGCCCCAGGTCGGCCGTCACCTCCACCCGCTCGCCGCCCAGGTGGTGGGCCACCGCCCCAGGGTCGTGCCGGGCCGCCATCCCGCCCCGGCAAACCACGACGCCGCCGTAGGCCACCCTCACCCGGTCGAGCTCGAAGGCCACGCCCGCGGCCCCGAGCTCGCTCACGACCCGGCCCCAGTACGGGTCGGCCCCGTGGAGGGAGCACTGCACCAGTTGGCTCTCGGCCACCTGGCGGGTGGCCCGGGCCGCCTCGGCGTCGCTGGCGGCGCCGGTCACCGTCACCCTGGCCACCACTGTCCTTCCCTCGGCGTCGGCCGCCATCTGCTCGGCCAGGTCAGCGCACCCGGCCGAGAGGGCGTCGGCAAACGGCCCTGGCCCTCCTTCCGCCTGTCGGCCCGACCGGCCGTTGGCGAGGACGACCACCGTGTCGTTGGTGGAGCAGCAGCCGTCCACCGACAGCTCGTTGAAGGAGCGGGAGACGGCCCGGCGAAGGGCGCGGCCCAGCTCGGCCGGGATCACTACGGCGTCGGTGGTGAGGACGGCGATCATCGTGGCCATGTCTGGGGCCAGCATGGCCGCCCCCTTGGCTATGCCGCCCACCGTCCACCCGGGCCCCTCGATGCGCACCTGCTTGGGCCGGCTGTCGGTCGTCATGATGGCCCGGGCCGCTGCCGCCCCGGCCCTGGCCCCGCGGGAGAGGGCGGCCACCAGCGGCCCCACCCCAGACTCGATCGCCCCTGACGGGAGGGGGATCCCGATCAGGCCGGTGGACGCGACGAGCACCTCCTCGGCCGCCACGCCCAGCCCGGCCGCCACGAGGGAGCAGGTGCGCTCGGCGTGCTCGAGCCCGGGCGCGCCGGTGGCGGCGTTGGCGTTGCCCGAGTTGAGGACGATGGCCGCCGCCCGCCCCCCGGTTGCTCGCAGGTGGCCCCGGCTGACCACCACGGGTGCAGCCGCCGCCCTGTTGGACGTGAACGTGGCCGCCGCCGGCACCGGGGCCCGGCGCCCGCCGGGGCCGGGCTCGACCGCCACCAGGGCGAGGTCGGGCACCCCGTCGCCCTTGATGCCGCAGGCCAGCCCGGCGGCCTGGAACCCGGCCGGCGCCGTCACGCTCACGGGTACACGCCAGCGGTGGGCAGGCCGGCCGTCTCGGGGAGGCCGAGGACGAGGTTGGCGCACTGGACGGCCTGGCCCGAGGCACCCTTCACGAGGTTGTCGAGCGCGCAGAGCACGACCACCCACCCGGTGCGGCGGTCGTAGCGGGCGCTCAGGTGGGCGCAGTTCGAGCCCAGGGTGGCCTTGGTGGACGGCGGCCGCTCGCCCACGACCACGAACGGCTCCCCTTCGTACGCATCGGCCAGTGCCCCGAGCGGGTCCGGGTCCTCCCCGGCGCCCCCTCCGGCCCCCGCCGGGCGGGCGTAGCAGGTGGCGAGGATGCCCCTCGTCATCGGCGCCAGGTGCGGCGTGAAGAGGACCTGGGCGCCCGTCGCCTGCTCGATCTCGGGGGTGTGGCGGTGGGTGAGCAGCCCGTACGCGGAGAAGTCGCCGTCAGCCGCCGCGAACTGCGTCGTCGGGCTCGGCTTGCTCCCGGCCCCCGACACCCCGCTGGCGGCGTCGACGATCACGCCGGCCGGCTCTATGACCCCGGCCCGGACCAGGGGGGCGAGGGCGAGCGCCGCCGCCGTCGGGTAGCAGCCGGCCGCCGCCACGAGGCGCGCCCCGGGCAGGCGGTCCCGTGCCAGCTCGGGCAGGCCGTAGACGGCCTCGCCCAGCAGCTCGGGGGCGGCGTGCTCGGCCCCGTACCAGGTGGGGTACAGCGCCGGGTCGGCCAGCCGGAAGTCGGCGGCCAGGTCGACCACCGCCCCCACCCTCTTCGAGAGGTCGGGGACGATCGCCTGGGAGGCCCCGTGGGGCAGGGCGAGGAACACGAGGTCGAGGCCGTCGGCGTCGGCCGGGTCGAGCCGGCTGTAGCGCAGGCTGGGGTAGGCGGCCGCCAGGCTCGGGTAGGCGTCGGCGACCCTCGAGCCGGCCTGGCTCTCAGCTGCCGCCCAGGCCAGCTCCAGGTCCGGGTGCCCGGCGACGAGGCGCAGCAGCTCGGCCCCCGTGTACCCCGACCCCCCGCCGACCCCGACCCGCACCACGACATGAGTATACGCAT
>JBOGGR010000436.1:0-16594 GCA_050744025.1 Acidimicrobiales bacterium | reverse complement strand
GGCGGGGGGCCGGACCAGGGGGAGCCCCAGCCCCGGCCCCGGCCCCGGCCCTGACCCCGGCGCGGCGGGCCGAGCTGGACAGGCTGGCCCGCGCCGGCCTGGCCGCGCAGCAGGAGTTCGTCGAGGCCAACCTCCGCCTGGTGATCTCGATCGCCAAGCGGTTCCGGGCGTCCGGGGTGCCGCTCGAGGACCTCGTGCAGGAGGGGAACCTGGGCCTCCTGCGAGCGGTGGAGCGATTCGACTGGCGCCGGGGCTTCCGGTTCTCGACGTACGCCAGCTGGTGGATCCGCCAGGCCATCGCCCGCGGCGTGCGGACGTCGGCGCACGCCATATACCGCCCGGCCCACGTCTGCGACCGGACGCGTGCCGTCCAGGATGCCCAACGGCTCCTCGAGGCGACCCTGGGGCGGCGGCCGACAGCCGAGGAGCTCGCCGCCGAGACCGGCCTCACCGAGGCCCAGGTGCTGGAGGCGGCCCGGCTCCTGGTGGAGCCCCGGTCGCTCTACGAGGCTGCGACCAGGAGCGAGGGGGACACCGTGCTCGCCGATGTGGTCGCCGACCCGTCGGCCGATCCGCCCTTCGAGCGGGTGGCCGCCGCCCTGATGCCGCTGGAGCTGGCCCGGCTGCTCACCCCTCTCGACGAGCGGGAGCGCCTGGTCCTCTCCCTCCGGTTCGGCCTGGCCGGGCACGACCCGCTCACGCTCGGAGCGGTGGCCCGGCGCCTAGGCCTGACCTCCCAGCGCATCAGCCAGATCACCGAGGGAGCCATGGCCAAGCTCCGCCACCCGTCGTGGCGCTCGGCATGGGAGGCCGTGGGCTCGCTCTCCTGAGCAGGCCTGCGGGCGGGCGCCGCTGGTCGAGGGTGGCCGCTTCGGCCCGGCCCGAGCACTGCCATTTCTCAGAGCCGGCGCAGCGTCGCACCCCCGGCAGCCGCTCAGCCGGCCCAGGCCACGCCCAGGCCGGCGAGGGTCCGGGCCAGGACCGATGGGCGGTCGGACATGATCCCGTCCACACCGAGGGCCACCAGGCGCTCCATCTCGCCCGCCTCGTCGACGGTCCAGACGTGAACGGCCAGCCCGGCCTCGTGGGCGGCGGTCACGAGGCCCTCGTCCACGAGCTGCACGCCCTGGAACGCCGGCGGGACCTGGATGGCCCGGTGCCGGGTCGGAGGGGGCGCCTGGCCGTTGTGCACGGCCTGCCAGAGCCCCGCGATCGCCGCCGGGCCGGCCGAGGTCGCCACCTCCGGAGCCAGGGCGGAGAAGGCGTCGAGGGCCCGGTCGTGGA
Source organism: Acidimicrobiales bacterium (assembly GCA_050744025.1). Taxonomy (GTDB): domain Bacteria; phylum Actinomycetota; class Acidimicrobiia; order Acidimicrobiales; family JAJPHD01; genus JBOGGR01. The sequence goes on along the minus strand of JBOGGR010000436.1, from coordinate 15,310 downwards.
AGGAGGCGACCATCACGTCGTCGGCCCGGCCGTGGTCGGCGAGGGCGCGGGCCAGGCGCTCCTCGTACGGCGCGACCGCAGGGGCCGTCTCCTTGATGTCGAGGTTGAGCAGCACGTGAGGGAAGGCGACCAGGACCTCCTCCAGGGTCGGGACGGCGTACGCCGGGTCCGCCGGCGCCCGGCCCCGCAGGGGATAGTCCTCGGCCGGGCGCCCGGAGGCGGCCTCCTCCCCGGGAACGAACCACCAGGCGTTGTCGAGGGCCTTCACCTCGGCCAGGGTCATGGCGGCGATGGGGCCGCTGCCGTTGGTCGTCCGGTCCACCGTCCGGTCGTGGCAGCACACCAGGTGGCCGTCAGCGGTGGCATGGACGTCCAGCTCGAGCGCAGTGGCCCCGGCAGCCAGGGCGGCCGTCATCGCCGCCAGCGTGCTCGACGGGCCCTCCCTGGCCCCGCCCCGGTGGGCATAGGCCAGCACCCTGCGCTCCAGCCACGGATTGGCGACCGTCCCGCCTGCCACGGCGGAGACCGTAATGGGCCGGAGGCGTCCAGGGGCCGGAGGTGTCCAGGGGCCGGAGGTGTCCAGGGGCCGGAGGCGCCCGGGGGCCGGAGGCGCTCCCACCTCCCGGAGGAGCAGGCCGGGGCGGTAGCCTCGGCCCAGATGCTGGATCACGTCCTCCTCGACGTCATAGCTGCCGTCCGGCGCACCTTCGAGGCGGCCATGCTGGAGCGCCAAGCGGTGGAGGAGCGCTTCCAGGTGGACGTGTTCCTCGGCGACGTGTCCTGGGAGACGTCCTACAGCCTGCCAGGCGAGGGCTCGCCGCCCCGGGTACGGGCCGACGTCAGCCTGGACTGGCCCACCTGGAGCCAGAGCGCCTACCGGTCCTGGTCGATCGGCGAGCCCCCGGACGACCTCCCCGAGCTGGTGGTGGAGGTGGCCCTGCGCATCCAGCGGCTGACGTCCGTGCCCGACCCGTCCCAGGTCCTGGCCGTCCTCCCCGACGACGGCCCGTCGGTGGGAGCCGACGTCCTGGAGCGGTCCGGCCCCACGGTGGAGCAGGTCTACGAGACGTCGCTGGACGCCTCCCAGTGCGCCGTCGAGGTCTCCTACGAGGGCACGTACCGCATCGACGAGACTGTCCTGGACGACCCGTCCAGCCTCGAGGCCACCGTCGCCCCCCTGGCCGGCTGGGTGGCCTCCACGCTCGTCCGCCTGGGCGACCTCGAGCTCACCTTCCTGCCCCCCGACGACGAGGAGGTGGGCCGCCCCTGACCGCCCCGGCGGGGCGTGCGGGCGACGGGGCGTGCAGGCCGGGTGGTCGCGAAGTTCGATGCTCCCGGCCTCGGTCGCCGAAGCCCAAGGGCTCCTGAGCGTCGGGCGGCGCTCAGGCCGTCATGTCCACGATGGCAGCCACCGGCCCTCCGCCGGAAGGCCCCTGGTGGACGGCGGCGACCGAGACGAAGACGGCCGGGTCGCCCGTGACCGAGGCGATGACGCCACCGACGCATGCCTTGATCTGGCGGTGCCAATGGACGTCGGAGTCGTCCAGCATGGCGTTGCGCCGGCCCCTGACCCGACCCCCAGGGTCGGCCTCGCACTTGGCGAAGACGTTGACGAGGCGGCCCCGCAGGTCGCTCGGGTGCGGCCTGGGCGGGAGGTCGTCCAGACCGGCGCTGCGGATTGCTGCCCACACGCCGTCGGCGTCGATGGCGTCTCGCATGACGCTGTGGCCGATCCGGTAGCCGCCGCCGATGCCGGCCACGTTGCCGAGCACGACGACCTGGGCCCGGTCCAGCTCCACCCCCGAGGAGCAGGAGGCGACCGACGAGTAGAGGGACAGGTCGTGGTGGATCTGCTCGGCCGCCGGCATCTCGATCTCACCCAGGGCCACGGCGATCCCGAGCGCAGCGGTGGAGTTGGAGACGTCCATCGAGGCGAGGGTGTCGTCGGTCCAGACCGACCGGCCCCGCCGGCGGGCATCGGCGATGGCGTCCATGGTGAGCAGCGGCGTCTTGGTCTGCACGTAGTGGACGTGGCCGGCCTCGGCGATCCCGGCCTGCGCCATAGCGGCGCGCACGCCAGCCGCGACCTTCTCCACCATCTCCGGTCGGCCGATGTCCTCGGGCTTGATCGGCTCGCTCATGGCGCATCCCACCGAGAGCCGGGGCTGGTCGGTGGGCTCCGCCCGAGCCGGATCCACGGTGGCGAAGATCGTGGCGTGGGGGGAGATGACCCCGTCGGTGCCGCCTGACCAGACGATGGGGACCTGCCCCACCACATCGGCCCCCCGCCGGCCCCTCGCGACCAGCACCTCGCGGAAGGCCCGGTCGGCGATGATCCGGGTGTAGTCGTTCACCCCGCCGTTGCCCTCCGTCTTGCCGATCACGGCGACGACGCGATCGGCCTCCACGACTCCATCGTCCAGCAGCCGGGCCAGGCCGGTTGCGTCGCTGACACCCTCCAGGGCGACCTTGCGCACCTCGATCGGATCCGGCACGGGCTCTGCCTACCTTTCGTCCTCTCGTCCTCGGCCGGCCCGCCGGGCTCGGCCTACCCCTCGTCCTCGGCCTGCCCGCCGGGCTCGGCCCACCCCTCGTCCTCGGCCTGCCCGCCGGGCTCGGCCTCGCCCAGCCAGGCCAGCACTGACTCGGTGTGCTGGCCGAGCGTGGGAGGAGCCAGGTGGTCACGCCGTCCCCCGCCGTCGAAGCGCAGGGACGGCCCAGGGAGGTGGATCGGGCCGAGCGTGGGGTGGTCCACCTCGACCAGCAGGCCCTGTGACCGGGCCTGGTCCCACTCGTAGACCCGGTCGAGGGTGCGGACCTCTCCGGCCGGCACCCCGGCGGCCGCCAGCTGCGCGAGCAGGTCCCGGGCGTCCCGGCCGGCGAAGCCGGCCTCCACCGCTCCGACCAGAGCGTCCCGGTGCGCGACGCGCGCCGAGTTGGTGGCGAACGCCGGGTCGTCGGGGTCGAGGCCGGCCAGGGGGGCGAAGCGCCGCCACTGGGCCTGGCTCCCCACGGCCAGCTGGACCAGCCCTCCCTGGCACCGGAACGCGCCATACGGGGCGATCGCCGGGTGGTGGTTGCCCCCGGCCCTGGGCACCTGGCCGGCGACCGTGAAGGCCGTCCCCTGGAAGGCGTGCACGCCCACGACAGCGGCCAGCAGCGACGTCCGGACCACCGATCCCCGCCCCGTGAGCTCCCGCTGGCGCAGCGCGGCTGCCACCCCGAAGGCCCCTTGTATGCCCGCCAGGAGGTCCGCGATCGGCACCCCCACCCGCTGCGGGTCGTCCGGCCCAGGGCCGGTGAGGCTCATCAGGCCGGCCTCCCCCTGGGCGATCTGGTCGTAGCCGGGCCGCCTGGCCTCCGGGCCGTCGTGCCCGAAGCCGGTGATGGAGAGGACCACGAGGCGGGGGTTGAGCTCCTGGAGCCGGGTGACGGGGAAGCCCAGCCGGTCGAGCACGCCGGTGCGGAAGTTCTCCACCAGGACGTCGCCGCGCCGAACCAGGCCGGCCAGGGCCCGCCTCCCGCCGTTCGATTTCAGGTCGAGGACCACCGACTCCTTGTTGCGGTTGCAGGAGAGGAAGTATGTGGACTCAGGCCGGCCCTCTGGCCCGACGAACGGCGGCCCCCAGCCACGCGTGTCGTCGCCGCCGCCGGGGGCCTCCACCTTGATGACCCGGGCGCCGAGGTCTCCGAGCAGCATGGCGGCATGCGGGCCGGCCAGGGCCCGGGAGAGGTCGACCACCAGGAGTCCCTCGAGTGGCCCCGTCGCTGCACACCCCGCATCCATCAGCTGCGGACTGCGCCGGGCGCTGGGCGGGGGCCCGGGGCTGGGGGGGGGGAGGGGGCTGGGCGGACCGCCAGGTAGTCGACGTCGGGGGCGGCGGTGCCGCCCGAGAGCAGGGCATAGCCAGGGCCGCGGTCGAAGAACGGCCTGGCCCCGCCCCGGTCGCGCTCCCCGGCCGCGGCGGCTCGCCGGGCCTCGGTGGCCACCCGGTCGACCTGCAGGTCTTCGAGGTCGCCGGCGAGCACCACCCCGTATGCCTCCAGCGCACCCGCTGGGGACACCTTTCCGTCCCTCACGTCGGTCGCCACCCGCTCCGGGTCCCGGGCCAGCGGGTCGCCCCATCCGCCGCCGCCGGTGGTGCGGATGCGGACGACCTCGCCCGGTCCCACCGGCTCGGCGTCGGCCAGGGCGTCGACGTCGCGCTCCCCGGGACCGCCGGGGTCGATCGTGACCCGGAACGACCCTCCCGCCCTGCCGCCCTTGACCCCCCAGCAGGCGAGGATCGACCGGTCGGCGATGGACATGAACGATGCGTCGGCCAGCACCCGGACGTGCTTGTCGTAGCCGAGGCCGCCCCGATGCTCGCCCGGGCCGCCGGAGTCGACGGCCAGTCCCAGCCGCTCCACCAGGATCGGGAAGCGGGACTCGGCGAACTCCACGGGGATGTTCCTCGAGTCGGGGACGATGTGGATGGCGTCCTCCCCGTCGCCGTGGTAGCGGCCGCCCGACCCGCCCCCGAGCACCTCCCTCATGAGGTACTCCTCACCCGCCTGGTCGACCCCGTAGAAGCCCGTGTAGCGGATCGTCTCCTGGTCGGCCGGCATCCGGCCGCCGGTGGCCTTGGCCAGCACTCCGGCCAGCACGCCGAGGAGGCGGAGGATGACGAAGGTGCGGGCGTTGGTGGGAGCCGGGAAGACCGGCGTGAGCAGGGTCCCCTTGGGGGGGAAGCGCAGCTCGATCAAGGGGACCACGCCCTCGTTCACGTCGAGCTGGGCCGCCCGCTCGGGGGTGTCGGCCAGGTTGCGGAGGACCGGCGCCAGCCACTTCTTCAGGAACACGCCGTCCGCGTAGTCCCCGCAGTGGTTGATCGGCCCCTTGGCCTGGGGCGAGGTGCCGGTGAAGTCGATGATGACCCGGTCCGGGACCTTGGTGAGGGTCATGCGCTGGGCGTGGAGCCGTGGCGGGTCCACTCCGTCGTGCTCGGCGTAGTCCTCCCAGACCCAGGTCCCTTCCGGGATCCTGGCGAGGATCTCGCGCCGGAAGGTCTCGGTCGTCCTGTCGAGGATGGCGTCGAAGCAGGCCTCCACCGCCTCCCTTCCGTGGAGGGCGAAGGTCTCGGCCAGGCGCCGGGCCCCCATGACGCACGCTGAGCACTCGGCGTCGAGGTCGGCAGCCAGGGCGTCGGGGGTGCGCGAGTTGCGGGTGATGATCGTGAGGGCTGCCCGGTTGGCGACGCCCTCCTCCCACAGCCTGATGGGCGGCACCATGAGCCCCTCCTCGTAGACGGAGGTGGCATGGGACGGCATGGAGCCGGGCACCGCCCCGCCTATGTCGTCGTGGTGGCCGAAGGCCTGGACGAAGGCCACCACGTCGGGGCCGGAGAAGACGGGGACCGTCACACACAGGTCGGGCAGGTGGCCGATCCCCCCCTCGGACAGGTAGACGTCGTTGTGGAAGAAGACGTCGCCCGGGCGCATCGTCTCCATGGGGAAGTCCCGCACGACCGGGTGCACCAGCGCCGAGTAGGACCGGCCCGTGAGCTTGCGGAGTCGCCGGTCGTGGATGCCGGCCCGGAAGTCGTGGGCGTCGCGGATCATGGGCGAGCGCGACGTGCGGGCGATCGCGGTCTCGACCTCCTTCTCGATCGAGGTCAGCGTCCCCTCGACCACCTCCACCAGGATCGGGTCCGCCAGGATCGGGTCCTCCCGGTCGCCGCCCCGGGGCCCGCTCATCGGGGCGCCCCCGACCTGGTCACGAGGAGGTTGGCGTGCCGGTCGACCAGAGCCTCGTACCCCGGGTGGATCGGGACGGTGGACCCGTACTCCTCGACCACGGCCGGCCCGGGGACCCGGTCCCCGGGGGCCAGCTCGGGACGCCAGTACACCGGGGTCGCCTGGCGGTCCCCCCCGAAGCCCACCTCCCGTGTGCCGGTGCGGGCCCTCTCCGGGTTCCCGCCGCCCGGCTGCTGCTCGGCAAGGGACGGCCGGCGGATCGGCCCGATGCCGGTGACCCGCAGGTTGACCCACTCCACCGCCTGACGCGGATCGTGCCGGAAGCCGTAGCCGTAGAGCCTCTCGTGGGCGTCGTGGAAGGAGGACGCCACCTGCTCGGCCCAGGCAGCTCCGACCTCCCCGCCGGGAGCCGCCACCCCCACCTCGAACGCCTGCCCGAAGTACCGCAGGTCGGCGCCGCGCCGGTAGAGGCGCCGGTCCGGGGGAAAGCCCTCGCGCTCGAGCGCCCGGGCGGCCTGGCCCTCCAGGTCACGGTACACGCTGGCCACCCGGGGGAGGTCCAGCTCGGCGTGGCGAGCCACCGCCGTGCGGACGAAGTCGGTGCGCACGTCGACGGTGAGCAACCCGAACGCCGACAGGCTGCCGGGATCCACCGGCACGAGCACGGCAGGGAAGTGGAGGATGTCGGCCAGGCGGCAGGCAAGGAGGGGCCCGGACCCCCCGAACGCCGTCAGCGTGAGACCGCGAACGTCGAGACCCCGCATCACCGTCACCTGGCGCAGGGCGTTGGCCTGGTCCCACGCGCTGATCTCGAGGATCCCCGCAGCCACCCTCTCCCGGTCGAGCCCGAGGTCGGCGGCCAGCTTGCCGAGACCCTGGCAGGCCGACTCGATGTCGAGAGGCAGCTCGCCGGCGAGCAGGGCGGAAGGGAGGCGGCCCAGCACGGCGTGGGCGTCGGTCACCGTCGGCTCCGTGCCGCCCCGTCCGTAGCAGAGCGGCCCCGGGTCGGCGCCCGCCGACCGCGGCCCCACCCTGAGCCCACCCTCGGCGGGCACCCAGGCGACCGAGCCGCCTCCCGCCCCGACGCTCACGACGTCGATCATCGGGACCTTGCACGGGTAGGCGCCGACCCTGCCCTCGGTGCTCACCATGGGCTCACCGCCGAGCACGACAGCCACGTCGGTGGAGGTGCCGCCCCCGTCCAGCGTGACCACCCGGTCGTGGCCGGCCCGCCCGGCGACCAGGGCCGCCCCGAGGGCGCCGGCCGCCGGCCCCGACAGGACGGTGCTGATCGGCCGGCGGACCACCTCGGCGGCGGAGAGCACGCCGCCGTTCGACCTCATGACGTGGAAGGGGACGGGGCTGCGGGCGCCCCCGACCTCCGCCCCGAACGAGTCCAGCAGGGACTGGACGGCAGTCAGGTACCTGGCCATGGCGGGCTTGACCGCTGCGTCGACGAGGGTGGTCACGGAGCGTTCGTACTCCCGGTACTCGCGCAGCACCTCCGAGGAGATGGACACCGTCGCCCCCGGGTGCTCGCGGGCGAGCACGTCCCGCATGGCCTCCTCGTGGGCGGGGTTGGCGTAGGAGTGCAGGAAGCACACACCCAGCGTGTCGATCCCGCGGGCGGCGAACCATCGGGAGACCGCGACCGCCCCTTCCTCGTCGAAGGGCCGGACCTCCCGCCCCAGGTGGTCGAGCCGGCCACTCACCGTCTTCACCAGGTGGGCCGGCACGATCCGGGGCGGCTTCGCCCAGAAGTACGAGTTGCCGTAGCCGTCGGGCACCGCCTGGCGGGCGATCTCGAGGATCATCTCGAAGCCCTCGGTGGTGACGAAGCCGAGGCGCCCCACCTCCCCCTCGAGGAGCTGGTTCGTGGCGACAGTCGTGCCGTGCGATACGGCCACGACGGCCGCCTCCCCCACCCCGAGCCGGTCGAGCGCCTGACGCACGCCGGCCATGAACCCGAGGGAAGGGTCGGTGGGGGTGGACGGGGTCTTGACGGCGACGAGCCGCCCGGAGCGCTCGTCCAGGGCCACCACGTCGGTGAAGGTCCCACCCGTGTCGACGCCCACACGGACACGCAGCGGCTCCGGCTCCCTGGCCGGGTGGCCGGCGAGGTGCTCCGGCTCGGGGCCCGTCGGGTCCGTGACTGCGGCCCTCGAATGCCCGAGGCGCCCCGGCTCGGGGCCCAGCGGGGCCGTGACGGCCGGCACCCTCACCGCCGCCCCGCCAGCCAGCCGACCGCCACGCCGGCCAGGGCCACGGCGGCGCCGGCCAGCAAGGAGCGAAGGTCGGCCCCCCGGCCGGGCTGCGCCGGGAGACCGGCCAGGACCGGGCCCGGGACGGTCGACGGCACCAGCATCGCCGGCGGGACCCCCGCGGACCGGCCGGGGGGCGGGGGCTCCGGCACGAGACCGGCCGCCGGCGCCGCCACCGCTGCGGCTGCAAGCGCTGCGGCCGGCTCGACGGCCAGAGCCTGCGGGGCCGGAGCCGGGCGGGCCAGCTCGGCGTCCACCGCCCCGAACAGCTCACTCGCCATCCTCCTCGCCGCGCCGGCGAGCAGTCTCTGGCCGACCCCGCCGACCATGCCGCCGACGACGGCGTCCGCCTCGTACTCGACCGTGGTCCTGGTCTCCTCCAGGGCGGTCAGGCAGATCCGGGTGACGGCGTGCACGGTGCCCGGCGCACCCTGGCCCGAGGCGTGCAGCACGCAGCGCAGCGGAGGCTGCTGGTCCCTCAACTGGACCTCACCCGTGAACCTGCCCCTGATCGAGCCGACACCGGCCATGACGACCATCCGGTAGGTGTCGTCGCCCGCCGGCTCGAGCTGGCGGCACCCGGGGATGGTGCGAGCGAGCACGACCGGGTCCGTGAGGGCGGCGTAGACCCGGTCCCGGGGAGCGTTGAGGACAGCCGCCCCGCTGATCCTCATCGGGACCCTCCCGGGATGCCGGGAGCCCCGGGGGAGCGCTGCCTCAGGTGGTGCAGGTCGCTCGGCGAGATGGGCATCCGCACGATCGGGATGCCCTCCGCGTCCTCGATGGCCGACGCGATGACAGCGGAGACGGGGATGACACCCGCCTCACCGGCTCCCTTGATGCCGAGCGGGTTGAGCGGGCTAGGGGTCTCCACGTGGCCGGTCTCGATCCTCGGCACCTCGCTGGCGTAGGGGACGAGGAAGTCCATGAACGAGGCGTTGAGGAGCTGGCCGGCCTCGTCGTACACGAGGCGCTCGTAGAGGGCCCCTCCGACCCCCTGGGCCACGCCGCCGTGGATCTGGCCCTCCACGATCGCCGGGTTCACGACCCGGCCGCAGTCGTGCACCACGCAGTAGCGCAGGATCCTCACCTCGGCGGTGTCCGGATCGGTCTCGACGACGGCGGCGTGCATCCCGGCCGCGAAGGTGCACCGCACCGGCGAGTAGTAGCCGCAGCCCTCCAGGCCGGGCTCCTGGTCGTCGGGGAGGGGAGGGAGGGCGTAGTCGGGGGTCCTCGCGAACTGGGTGGCCCGCTGGGCCTCGGTGTCGAAGGCGTAGCGGAGCGGGTTGGACAGGATGGCCACGGTCCGAAGGGGGATCGACATCGATGGCACCCCCCTCACCCTCACCGAGCCCTCGACGATCTCGAGGTCGGCCGTGTCCGCCTCCAGCGCCTCGGCGGCGATCCGGAGGGCCTTCTCCCTCACGGCGCGCGAGGCGAGGGCCACGGCGTTGCCGCTCATGACCGCGGCCCGAGAGGCGAACGTACCGACCGAGTAGCCGAACCGCCTGGTGTCCCCCGTCGTCACTTCCACGTCGCCGATGGGGACGCCCAGCTCGTCGGCCACGATCTGGGCCAGCATCGTCTCGTGGCCCTGGCCCTGAGTGGTGAGCCCGGTGGAGACCATCACCCGCCCGGAGCCCTCCACCTGCACCCGCCCCCCCTCGTATGGCCCCACCCCGGTCCCCTCGACGTAGCAGCCGATGCCTATGCCAACCCGCCTGCCCTCTCTCGCCGCCTGCTCCCGGTAGGCGCCGAAGGAGTCCCAGCCGACCATCTCCTTCAGGCGGGCCAGGACCGCCGGGTAGTCGCCCGAGTCGTAGACGAGGGGGCGCCCGTCCTGGAAGATGAGCCCCTGGTCGTAGGGCATCTCCTCCGGCTGGATGAAGTTGTTGGCCCGGACCACGGTGCGGTCCAGACCGAGGAGCTCGGCGATGCGGTCCATCGTCCGCTCCATCGCGAAGCAGCCCTGGGGCCGCCCTGCCCCCCGGTAGGGCGTGACGATCACGGTGTTGGTGTAGAGGCTGGAGAACGCCACCCGGTAGGCACCCACCTTGTAGGGCCCGAGCAGCTGGGTGGCGGTGATGATGGGGACGATGATCCCGTACGGCGTATAGGCGCCGTTGTCGTGGAGGATCTCCACGTCGAGCCCGAGGAGGCGGCCGTCGTCGTCGAAGCCGGCCCGGACGCGCTGGACCTGCCCCCTCTCGTGGGCCGACGCGACGAAGTGCTCACGGCGGTCCTCCACCCACTTCAAGGGCCGGCCCAGGAGACGGGCCGCCCACGGCAGGAGGATCTCCTCCGGCCAGGGGTGCATGATCTTCACGCCGAAGCCGCCGCCCACGTCGGGCGCCACGACCTCGACCTTCGCCTCGGCCAGGTCCAGCTTGGCCGCGATGGCGGCTCGGACCGAGGTCGAGGTCTGGGTGGACGAGTAGACGCGCAGCGACCGGTCGGCGCCATCCCAGCGGGCGTAGACCCCTCGCCCCTCCAGGGGCGTCGACGCGCTGCGCTCGACCTCCAGGTCCAGCTGGACGACGTGGGGCGCGGCGGCGATGGCCGCCGGCGCGTCGCCGACCTCTTGGACCAGGCGGGCGGCGACGTTGCCGGGCACGTCCTCGTGGACCAGGTGCTCGGCCCTGGCCGCCGCCTCGATGCCGACCACCGCTGGCAGGAGCTCGTAGTCGACGCGGATCGCGCCTACGGCGTCCTCAGCCAGGTAGCGGTCGGTGGCCACGACCATGGCCACGGCCTCGCCCACGTGGTGGACCGCTCCGTTCGCCAGCGCGAAGGTAGTCCTGGGATGGGTGAGGGCCGGGTGGGGGATGAGGACCGGCAGGGGCTCGGCCATCCGGCCGTCGAGGTCCTCGTGGGTGTAGACCGCCACCAGGCCGTCCACGTCGAGGGCGCCAGTGACGTCGACGTCGCGGATGCGGGCATGGGCATGGGGGCTTCGCACGAACGCCACCGCGAGGGCATCCGGGCCGAGGTCGTCGAGGAAGCGCCCCTCGCCCCGCACCAGCCGGGGGTCCTCTCGTCGGGCTATGGGCTGGCCGAACAGCTGCGTCGTCATCCCCCGACGGTCTCCCTGTCCGAGGGCGCCCGGAGCAGCTCGGCGGCCCTGAGCACGGCAGCCGTGATGCCCTGGTAGCCGGTGCAGCGGCACAGGTTGCCGCCGATCGCCTGCCGCGCCTCCTCCTCGCTCGGGTGGGGGCAGCGCTCCAGGAAGGCCGAGACCGTGACCAGGAAGCCCGGGGTGCAGAAGCCGCACTGCAGCCCGTGGCGCTCGACGAAGGCCTGCTGCAAGGGGGAGAGGCCGCCATCCGGGGTCAGGCCCTCGACCGTCGTCACGTACTGGCCCCGGACGCTGGCGGCGAGGAGGAGGCAGGATCGCACCGGGAGGCCGTCCAGCAGCACGGTGCAGCAGCCGCAGACTCCGTGCTCGCATCCGACGTGGGTCCCCGTGAGGCCCAGGTCGTGGCGGAGGAAGTCGGACAGGAGCCGGCGGGACGGCACGGTGGCGCTGCGCAGCAGGCCATTCACGGTGAGGCCGACCTCGACCGTGTGCTCACCGCCGGGACGGGGGCCAGCTCCGGTGCCGGCGGGGACGGTGCCGGCGGGGCCGGTGCCGGCGGGGACGGTGCCGGCGGGGCCTGCCCGGTCGGGCCGGTGACCCACGGCGGGCCCGGCCCCACTGAGCCGGGGAGCGGCGACGCCCGCCTCCATCTGGTCCCGGCGGCCACCCACCGCCACCCTCCTGACAGCGTCCTCGGCCGCTTCGCGGAGGGCCCGCACGGTGAGCACGCCGGCCAGGTGGCGGCGGTAGTCGGCGGTGGCGTGGACGTCGGGAAGAGGGTCGACCCGGTCCTGGGCGAGGCGCGCCGCGCCGGCGGGGTCGATGGCCGAGGCAGGGCTGCCTGCCAGGACCTCGCCGAGGTCCAGCACGAGGGGGGTGGGTGACACGCCGATGTATGCGGCCGCGGCCGCTGCCACCCGGTAGTCGGGGCCCAGGGTCACGGTGGCAGCCACCCCGCACAGCGCGTAGTCCCCGTGCCGCCGGGCCAGCTCCACGAAGGCGCTGCCCGTGCCGGGCGGCAGCGGGGGGAACGTCGCCGCCACGGCCACCTCGTCCGGGGCGACCGACGACATCAGCGGCCCGACGAACAGCTCGGCGGCCGACACGCTCCGCCGGCCCGCCGGCCCCACGACCTCGACCGATCCGCCCAGCAGGGCCAGGACGCCCGGGAGCTCGGCAGCGGGGTCCGCGTGGACGAGGCTCCCGACGACGGTGCCCCGGTTGCGGATGACCGGGTGGGCCACGAGCCGCAGCGCCTGCCCGAGCAGCGGCAGGGCGGCGATGGCGGCGCCGTCGTCCTCCAGCCGGGACTGGCGGACGGTCGCGCCCACCCGCACCGCGTCGGCTGTGACCGTCACGGCGTCCAGCCCGGCGATGCCGTTGACGTCGACCAGGTGGCCGGGCGAGGCCAGGCGCATGTTGAGGAGCGGGACGAGGCTCTGCCCTCCGGCCAGCACCTTGCCGTCCCCCTCAGCCTCGGCGAGGAGGGCCACAGCCTCCTCGACGGCGGCGGGCGCGTGGTAGACGAAGGGAGCTGGCTTCACGTCCCCGTCCCCCCCGCCCTCCTCGATCCAGCCTGCCCCGACACGCCACCGTCCACCATCACTCATTCTGTCCCATCTGCGGCCTCGGGCGAGGACGACTGCTCATGGTGCCCCGGCCACTTGTCCCCGGGAGCGCGTGAGGGCGATCGTTCATCGGGACAGGTCGGCCCCGCCCTCCTGGCCCCGGGGCTCCCCACCCGCCTCCTCTCGCGTCGAGCCGTCGTCGAGCCGGTCACGAGCCCAGACCATGTGCTCGTCTGTCTCCCCGGGAGTGCCCGGTGCCCGGATCTCGATGCGTGCGAGGCGATAGCCGAGGCGCCTCGGTATCGCCGCGCTCCGGAGGTTCGCCGCGTCGCACCGGATCTCCACCCGGTCGACGGCGGCCAGGCCCAACGCAGCGGCGGTCAGGCCGCCGGCGGCGGCGGTCGCGATGCCTCGCCCTACGTGGGACACGTGGACCCAGTAGCCGATCTCCAGGACGCCCGGCCCGAGCCGGGCATGGAGCCCGCAGCCGCCGAGGACGACTCCCGAGCCCGGCTGGCGCATCACGTACTGGAAGGCCTGGCCGGAGTCCCAGTCAAAGACCGCCTCTCGCAGGAACACGGCCATCGACTCGGTGGTCGGCGCCACCTGGGCCCAGGGCATCCACGGCCGCAGATGCTCGAGGCTCTCGCCGGCCGCTTCGGCCAGAGCCCGGGCGTCGCCGAGGGAAGCCCGGACAAGGGTGACCAGAGGCAGGACGATCCGGGCAGGAGGACGCTCCAGCAGCCAGGGAACGTCTTGGGGCATGGGCAGAGAGTGTCTCACAGCGATCCCCTGGGGGATCACCCGGGAGCTGGCAGGGCCCGGCGCTCTCCGGGGCGAGGTGATCGCGGTTGTGGTCGTAGGACAACACAAACTGCTATCACCGGGCTCGCCCGTCGGCGAAGCCCCGTGCCGGCCGTCTCCCGCCGCCCGGCGGCGGGGTCAGGCCCGGCTCCGGCCGCCAGGACGACGCCCGCCTCCTCGGGGCAGTTGCCTGGGCGCCCCCCGGGCGCCACCTGAGCGCCGCCTGGGCGCCCCCTGAGCGCGCAGGGGTGCCCCACCTTGCCTCTTCCGGTCCGGCCCCGAGCTCGCCCACGGGCCGGCACCACCGACTACGTTCGCCTGGCGATGCCGGGTGGAGGAGGAGCATCGATGAGCGCCGGAGGGGAGAGCTCCGGCTCCGGCCCGGCCTCGCGGGCGGGACTGCCGCCGGATGGCGGGGCGCCCTCGGGGGCCGGGCGGGACCACTTCAGCCTGGCCGCCCGGGCCGCCCGGGAGCTGGGCCGCCGTACCGGGGTGACCAGCCACGACGTCGCCCTGGTCCTCGGCTCGGGCTGGTCGGCTGTGGCCGACGCCCTCGGACCGGCCCAGGTGGAGCTCACGACGCGTGAGCTGCCCGGGTTCCCGGCCCCGACCGTGAGCGGGCATGCCGGCACCATCCGCTCCGTCGTGGTCGGCGGCCGGCAGGTCCTCGTGCTCCTCGGACGGCTCCACGCCTACGAGGGCCATGACGCCGGCACGGTCGTCCACGGGGTCAGGGCCGCAGTCCTGGCCGGGTGCCGCACCGTCGTGCTCACCAACGCCGCTGGCTCGCTTCGGGCCGATCTGGCCGTCGGCCGGGCCGTGCTCATTCGCGACCACCTCAACCTCACGGGCCGCTCTCCCCTTGCCGGCCCACCTCCACCCGCTCCCCACGGCCCCCCGTTCGTGGACCTCACCGACCTCTACTCCGCGCGCCTCCGCGGCATCGCCAAGGACGTGGCCGGCGGCCTGCCCGAGGGGGTGTACGCCGGCCTGCTCGGGCCCAGCTACGAGACGCCGGCCGAGATCGCCATGCTCCGCCTCCTCGGCGCCGACCTTGTCGGCATGTCCACGGTGCTGGAGGCGGTGGCGGCCCGCCACCTCGGGGCGGAGGTCCTAGGCCTGTCGCTGGTGACCAACGCTGCCGCAGGCCAGGGCCCAGGGCGGCTCGACCACGGCGACGTCCTGGCCGCCGGGAGGTCGTCGGCCCCGACCCTCGGGCCGCTGGTGGCCGGCATCGTGGCCCTGCTGTGACGGAGGGCGGCGAGCCGGCCCCCCCAGCCGGCGAGACGCCGGGGCCGGAGGGCGGCGAGCCGGCCCCCTCCGCCGGCGAGCTGGCCGCCCGGGCCAGGGCCTGGATGGCCGGGGACCCCGACCCCGGCACCCGGGCCGAGGTCGCCGCCCTCCTCGACCGGGACGACCGGGAGGGCCTGGCAGAACGCTTCGGCGGCCGGCTCACGTTCGGCACCGCCGGCCTGCGGGGACCGCTCGGCGCCGGGCCCAACCGCATGAACCGGGCGGTGGTGAGGGCCACGACGGCGGGCCTGGCCCGCTACCTGCTCGACCGGGTCCCCGGCGCCGCCGGCCGGGGGGTCGTCGTCGGCTACGACGCCCGGCACCTCTCGGACGCCTTCGCCGCCGACGCGGTCAGCGTCCTCGCCGGCGCCGGCCTGAGGGCGTACCTGCTCCCCCGGCCGCTCCCCACCCCCGTGCTGGCCTTCTCGGTCCGCCACCTCGGGGCGGCGGCCGGCGTCATGGTGACCGCCAGCCACAACCCGGCCCCGGACAACGGCTACAAGGTCTACCTGGGCGACGGCGCCCAGCTAGTCCCCCCAGCCGACCGCCTCATCGCCGCGGCGGCGGCCGCC
>JBOGGR010000435.1:0-3237 GCA_050744025.1 Acidimicrobiales bacterium | reverse complement strand
GGCCGGGCCGCCCCGGGCCGGCTCGGCGTGTGCCGCCGGCCCGGCGGGCGCGCCTCCCACCACCTCTGCCCGGCCGTCCCCGTCGGCGTCCATGAAGGCGTGCTCCACCGCGTTCTGGAGGAGCTCGGTGATCACCACGGCGAGGGGGGTGGCCACCTCGGCGCGGAGGTCGCCGGCGTGGCCGGCCACCTCCACCCGGACCGGCCGGGCCGACAGCACGGCGTCCTCGGCCATCCGCACCAGCAACGGCACGATCTGGTCGAAAGGCACCTGATCGCCCACGTCCCTCGACAGGATCTCGTGCACGGCGGCCATGGACCGGATCCGGCGCTCGGCCTCCCGGAGGGCGTGGCGGCCCTCCTCGGACCCGAGCCGCCGGGCCTGGAGGCGCAGGAGCGACGAGATCGTCTGGAGGTTGTTCTTGACCCGGTGGTGGACCTCCCGGATAGTGGCGTCCTTGGACAGGAGGAGCCGGTCCCGGCGGCGCAGGTCGGTCACGTCGCGGAGGAGGACCAGCGCCCCGTCCACGCGGCCCCCGGCCAGCAGCGGGATGCAGCGCAGCAGCGCCGCCACGTCCGGCCAGCGCTCCACCTCCTCGGTGACCGGCAGGCCGGACACGAACGACCGCGCCACCGCGGTGTCGTCGAGGCCCAGCTCGGCCAGCCGGAGCCCTTCGGCATTGGTGGTCACCCCCATGCGGTGGAAGGCATTGACGGCGTTGGGAGAGGAGTAGACCACCCGGGCCCCCTCGTCCAGCACGACGACCCCGTCGCCCACCCTCGGCGACTCCTCCCCCTCGGCCACGTCCCCGGCGAAGGGGAACAGGCCCTCGACGATCATGCGGGCGAAACGGTCGAACAGCGCCACGTACACCCGCTCCAGCTCGCCGGGCTTGCGCCGCACCGAGACCGTTGCCTCCCTGGTGAGGACGGCGAGGAGCCGCCCGTCCCGCCGCACGGGGATGCACTGGCTGCGGGCCCGCTCGCTGCGCGCCACCTGGATCTCGCCCTCGACGATCTCGCCCAGGCGCCAGGCCCGGGCCACCAGCGGACGGCTGACCTCGTCGGTCACCCGCCCGACCAGGTCCTCGTCGTACAGGGTCTGGGTCGTGCTCGGCCGCATCTGGCCGAGGATCACGAACGGCCACGCCCTCCCCTCCCCCTCGCCGCCCCGCACCGACGGCACGAGCAGCAGCAGGTCGGCGAAGCACAGGTCGGCCAGCACCCCCCACCACGCCATGAGCCCCTGGAGGTGGCCCAGGTCCGCCGGCCCGAGGTCGGTGTGCTGGCGGGCCAGCTCGGCGGGCGTGGACACGGAGGGCTCGGCGGGGCGTCAGCCAGCGGGAGTGGGCAATGGACGTGGGGACGATCCGCCCTGTTCTGCTGAGGAGCCTCTGCGAAATGGCATCTCCTCCGCCTGGCCCCCGATGCCCACCTCCACCGGCCGCCTCCCCCGGTACCCCCGCAGCGACGCGTACCCGGCCGCCCGCACCATGGCGGACAGCGCCGCCGAGCGGTCGGCCACGTCGGCGAGCCGGTGGGCGTCCGAGGCCGTCGTGACGGGCACGCCCCGGTCCCGGAACCGGGCCAGGAGGCCGGGGGCCGGGTAGGCCTCGGCCGCCGGCCTGCGCCACCCTGCGGACGACACCTCCGCTGCCATGCCGGCGGCGGCGGCCGCCTCGGCCATGCGGTCGTGGCGCTCGTCGGGGGCGGGCGGGCGGTGGCCGGCCACCTTCACCAGGTCGGGGTGGGCCAGCACGTCGCACACCCCCGAGGCGGCCAGCTCGCACAGGGCGTCGGTGTAGGCGTCCCAGGCCGCCTCGGTCCCGCGGCGACCCCACTCGGCCTGGGCCGCCTCGCTCCCGAGGTCGTCGAACATCCAGGTGCCGAGCCAGTGGACCGAGCCCAGCAGGACGTCGAAGGGGTCGCCGGCCAGCAGGCCGGCCACCTGGTCCATCCGCCCCGGGTAGTAGTCGACCTCGAGGCCGAGGACCACGGGCAGGCCCGACGCCTTCGCCTCCAGCACGGTCGCCACGTAGTCGTCGAGGTCGGCCCCGACGTGCGCCGCCCAGTACCCGGCGATCTGGGCCCGCAGGGACGGGTCGCCGGCATCCTCCTCCCACCAGCCGCCGAGGACGGCGTCGGCCTGGCGGAACCGGAACAGGTGCTCGGTCAGGGCCACCTCCACCACCCCGGCCGCGGCAGCCCGCTCGCAGTATGCGGCCACCTGGTCGAGGCTGGGCTGCCGGGCCCGCTCGCCGTGGGGCCACAGGTGGAGGTGGTAGTCGAGCACGCGAAGGGCCTCCGCTCAGCCGGCCCGCCGGATGAGCGTGACCCCGTCGCGGACGCTCAGCTGGACACAGGTCACGCGGGGGTCGGCGGCGACCCGGTCGTTGAAGGCGCGCAGCGCCTGCGTGTCCCCGCTCGTGTCCGCCTGGTCCACCACCGCGCCGCTCCACAGCGTGTTGTCTGCCGCGATGAGGCCCCGCTCGGCCAGCTTGGGCAGCACCGCCTCGTAGTAGTCGAGGTAGGAGCCCTTGTCGGCGTCGATGAACACGAGGTCGAACGGCCCGTCCAGGCCGGCCACGGTCTCGATGGCCGGCCCCTCGCGGATCTCGATCCGGTCTGCGTACGGGCTGGCGGCGATGTGGCGCCGGGCCACCTCGGCGTGGCGGGGCTCGACCTCGCACGTGGTGATGCGGCCGCCGGGCGGCAGGCCGGCGGCCATGGAGAGCGACGAGTACCCGGTGAACGTGCCGATCTCGAGCACCGCCCTCGCGCCGATCCCGAACACCAGGAGCTCCAGGAACCGCCCCTCGAGGGCCCCGACCATCATCTGGGGGGACCGCATGCTGGCCCTCGTCTCCTCGGCCAGCGCCACCAGGTGGGGCGGCGGCGGGCTGGTGTGGGCCTCGGCGTACGCTTCGATGGCGGGATCCACGATGTCGGCCATGGCCCGCATGGTAGGCGCCCGGGGGCCGGGGGGCCCGGGGGCCCGGGGGCCGGGGGGCCCGGGGGCCGGGGGGCCGGGGGCTATCGTGTGAGCGCCGGGCGGGAGGCGGGAACGAGGACGGCGGGAGGCGGGGATGCGCGTGCGGTGGCGATCGAGGTTCAGGACGGCGGCTGGGACGACGGCTGCGGCGGCGGCGCTGGTGGGCGGCCTGGCCGGGCTGTCGACGGCCGGCCTCGTGGCCGTGGCGGCGGCAGCCGGGGCACAGGGCGGCGGGCCGGGCTTCGC
>JBOGGR010000434.1:0-3206 GCA_050744025.1 Acidimicrobiales bacterium | reverse complement strand
GCTGCTCGAGGGCGACGTGGACGTGGGGTGCGGGGGTGTCGTGGTCGGTGGCGGGGAAGCAGGCGACGACCCGCCAGGGCCTCGGTGGGAAGCCCCGGAGGACCCCGACGGTGCGGCCAGAGATCCGGAGAGCCCGGCGAAGTGCTGGTCGTGGGCCCCGACCACGGCTAGGACGGCGGCCAGCACCGCGCCCAGGACCAACAGGAGGACTCCTTTGGGCCCGACGACCTCGGTCCCGAGCCGTAGCTGGCGCTGGCGGCGCCCCGGTCCCGGTCGGCTCACGGCCTGGCCCTTTCCAGCAGGAGGGCCAGCGTGGGGCAGGCGGCCACGGCCCGCCGGGCGTGCTCCAAGACGCCGGGGGGCAAGGGCCGGTCGTCCAGGATCGGGTAGCCCCAGTCGTCCAGGGTGATGGCCTCGGGCACCAGCTCGGCGCACAGGCCATGGCCGTCGCAGGCGATAGGGTTGACCCGCAGGCGCCAGCTCACGGTCACCGGGCCCCCGCAGTCAGGGTCAGCGGACCTGGCACGGCAAGGACGGGCGAGCACCGGGCACCCGAGCAGGGGTGGCCGTGCACGTGGGCGGCGAGGTCGGCCCGAAAGACCCGGAGGGCGCTCGTGGCGAGGCGAGCGGCGCCATCGGGGTGATGGCAGGCCCCCCTGCCGGTGACCTGGGAGGCCCAGCGCCGCAGGTGCCCGATAGCGGCCGCTCCTCCGTCACCCCGGGCCACCGAGGACATGGCCCCCACCATTGCGCCCAGGCCGTGGGTGCAGGGGCCGCACTGGCCGGCGCCCTCCCGGGCCAGGTAGGAGAGGACCCTGGCCGTCTCGGCGAGCCCGCACGCCCCTGCGGGGAGGGCCACCACGACCCCCGGCCCGAGCATCCCGCCGACGCCGGCCAGGGCCTCGTCGCAAAGCGGGACGTCCCGGGCCGTATCTGCTCGGACCCAGGTCCCCCCATAGCCGCCGACCAGGTGGGCCTGGACCGAGGCCGTGGTACCCCCCGCCCCGGACAACAGGTAAGACATGGAGGCGCCCCGGGGGATCTCATAGACGCCTGGGCGGGCCACGGCGCCGCCCAGGGTGACGAGGGTGGAACCTGGCTCGGCCGCCGTCCCCAGGCCCCGGAACCACTCGGGCCCGTTGCGGGCGATGAGGGCCAGGTGGGCCAGGGTCTCGACGTTCTGGACCAAGGTGGGCCGTCCCCCCACCCCCCGTTGGTAGGGACGGGGGGGCACGAAGGTGGGCTTGGGCGCCCTCCCGTTGAGGAGGGCCACCAGCGCC
Source organism: Acidimicrobiales bacterium (assembly GCA_050744025.1). Classification (GTDB taxonomy): domain Bacteria; phylum Actinomycetota; class Acidimicrobiia; order Acidimicrobiales; family JAJPHD01; genus JBOGGR01. The sequence continues at coordinate 1,926 of JBOGGR010000434.1, read as the reverse complement.
GACTCCTCGCCGGCGATGAACCGCTCGGGAGTGGCCAGGACCGCTGGCTGCACATGATCCCAGCATCCTGCCGTCCGCTCGGCGACGGCGTGACGGAGCACGGCCAGGACCTCCGGCGCCTCCCCGCAGACGGCCACGATGACCTCGGTCGCCCCCACCGCCCAGGCGGCCACCTGGGCCCCGTCCAGGACCAGGTGGGGGGCCCGTTGCATGAGGACCCGGTCCTTGGCGCTGGCTGGCTCCCCCTCGGCCCCGTTGGCCACCACCACGGGCCGGCTCCCCTGGTCCACCACCGAGGCGAGCTTGCGACCGGTGGGGAACCCGGCCCCACCCCGGCCCTGCAGGCCGGAGCGACCCACCACCTCGATCAGGGTCCGGTCGGGCCCCCGGCGCCGGCCCCGAGGTGGCAGGGGCCCGTGGTGGGCGGCGTGCTCGGCCAGGGACAGGGGGCGACCGTCGGGGCGGAGCCCGGCCAGCAGCCGGGGCAGGCCGGAGGGGCCGGTCATGGCCGCCTCACTGGCCGCCGCCTCCCTCGCTGCTTCCGTCGCCGGGGCTGCCGGCCGCCCTCTGGGCGTGCAAGGTGCCCTGGACGGAGCCGGTGGCCGGGTCGATGTGCAAGGTGACGGCCAGGTCCAAGGGGGGGGCAAGGCCGCTGGTCACCGACGCCACCATCTGATCCCCATCCAGAGCCACGACCTGACCCCGGTATTGCTTCGCTGCCGCAGCCGGGCGGAAGCTCACGGTGCTGGTGTCGAGGGCTACCCCACCGTCGGCGGTCTGGCCCCAAAGGGTGATATCGAGGATACCGGAGGCCTCACCCGACATCCGCAGGTCGATCCGGATGGTCACCTGGCCCGAGGACCCTGGGCCCCCTTGGCTGAGATGGCCCGAGAGGCTGGCCGAGAAAGGCGGCGCCGGAAGAACCTGGGCGCCCCTCGGCGAGGAGGTCGGTGGCGACCCCGATGCCGACGCCGCCCCGTTCGAGGCGGGCAGTGCTCGGGCGCCGGCCAGCAGGCTCGGGGGTGTCCCCGCTCGCTTGGCCCAGCCTGGTCGTAGGGGACCGGTCATGGTCCACGCCACCAGCACCACCAGAGCCAGGGCCCCGGCGGCGCCGCCGGCCAGCCGGGTGCCCGCTCTGGACGGCCACCCGTGGGCCAGGCGCCAGGCTCCGGCCATCACCACCGCAGCGATGCAGGCCACGGTGACGAACACCACCCAGCCCAAACGGGAGTCGGTGCCGGTGCCGAGCCCGTGGACCAGGGCCACGGGCCAGGACAGGTAGGCCAGCCAGTGGACGACCCGCCAGGTGCGCTGGCCGAGACGAGCCCGGAGCACGCTGGTGAGGATGAGGGCCAGGAAGAGGTCGAAGGCAAGGGTGCCGAGGCCGAGCCAGATGGGCCGGTAGGAGGAGACGAAGGGGACCACCACGGCGAGCCAGCCCACCGGGGCGAAGGTGTCCAGCTCGGCGGTGAGGATGTGGATGGCGAGGAGGACCAGGACCAGCAGCGAGACGTTGCGGTGCAGGCCCTGGGTGGCGAAGCGGGGCCATCCCGGCCGGGCGAAGCGGCTGGTGCCCAAGATGCCCAGCACCATCGAGGCCGTGAGCAGGACGAGGGCGACCAGGCCCGTCCCCCGGGTGAGGTACCACAGGGGGCTAGGGCCTGACACGGCCAGCAGGGAGGGGGTCATGGGCCCTCTGCCGGCCACCCACCGACGGCCTCGACCCTGCCGTCGACGGCCACCAGGCGAGCGGGCAGGCCGAGCCCGGCCAGCCACCCGGACGCCCTCTCACCCAGGACGAGGGCAGCAGTGGCCGCCGTGTTGGCGTCCACACAGGTCGCTGCAGCCACGCTCACCGTGCGCCGCGGGCCCCTGGTCGGTCGACCCGTAGCCGGGTCCACGACGTGGTGGAGGACCTCGGTCCCC
>JBOGGR010000433.1:0-2271 GCA_050744025.1 Acidimicrobiales bacterium | reverse complement strand
GCGTTCGGGCGGGCGCGGACGGTCTGGTCCTCAGGGCTCAGCGGCCCTCGGCGCGGGGAGAGCCGTGGACCGGTCCTCCTGTCATGGGCGGAGCGTACCGTCCAGCTGTCCGGCGCCCCGGAGCTGCGGCGCCTGCGGCACTGACGGATCTTCAGCCGGGCGTGGCATGGCTCGAACGTATGTTCGAGAAGTGCGGTACGCTCGCCGGGATGGAGGATGTCGGCACCCTCGCCGCCATGGTCCGGCCGGTGGCCATGTCGGCTTCGCGGACGGTGGGGCTTGCTGGCGCGTTGGCCGGTCTTTTTCCAGAAGGAGGCTTGCAGCGGGGGAGCACCGTGGTGGTCCGGGCGGGGGGAGGGGGCGTGTCCCTGGCCCTCGCCCTGGCCGCGGCGGCCTCGTCGGGGGGATGGGTGGCGGCCGCCGGGCTGCCCTCGTTGGGCCTGGTGGCGGCGGCGGAGATGGGGGCGCGCCTCGAGAGGCTGGCCCTGGTGCCCGCGCCGGGGGAGCGCTGGCCCGTCGTGGCAGCGGCCTTGCTCGACGGGGTGGACCTGCTGCTGCTCGGCGTGGCCGGCGGAGCGCTTGGCCGTGTGCGGGCGGGTGACGCCCGCCGGCTCGGCGCCCGGGCCCGAGAGCGGGGGGCGGTGCTGATGGTGCTCGAAGCGCCGGGCCCTGGCTGGGGGGAGTGGCCCGAACCGGGTGACGTGCGCCTCCGGGTGGCTGGAGGGGAGTGGAACGGGCTGGGTGTCGGTCACGGCCGGCTTCGGTCCCGCCGGGTGGAAGTGGCGGTGACCGGCCGCCGGGCCGCAGCCCGGGAGCGCCGCTTCGCCCTTTTGCTCCCGGGGCAGGAGGGGGAGCCGGTGGCTGTTGCCGAGCCACCCCAGGTGGACCTGCCGGCGCAGGTGCTGGCCGGGTGACGGGCGGTGTGCCCGGTGCGGATGCTGGTGGCCTGGTTCCCGGACTGGCCGGCGGTGGCCGCTGGGTGCTCTCCTGGGGTCCCGGCTGCGGTGGTGGCCGCCAACGTGGTGGTCGCGGTGACCGCCGCCGCCCGGGCCGAGGGGGTGCACCCGGGGTTGCGCCGGCGGGAAGCCCAGGGGCGTTGCCCCGGCCTGGCCGTGGTGGCGGCTGATGGCGCCCGGGACGCACGGGCGTGGGAGCTCGCGGTTGGAGCGGCGGAGTCTTTGACCCCTGCAGTAGAGGTGCTGGAACCGGGGTCGTTGGCCATGGCGACGAGAGGGCCGTCTCGTCATTTTGGCGGCGACGAGGCCCTCGCGGCAGCGGTCGCTGGCGTGGTGGGGAAGGCGGTCGGCCGGCCGGGCTACCGGGTGGGTGTCGCCGACGGACGGTTCACGGCAGGGCTGGCAGCGCGGGCGGGGGCGGGAGCCGGCGGTGGCGCGAGGGGGGTGGGCGCCGGCGGGGGCGCTGGCGGGGGCGTGGTGGTCCCCCCTGGGGCAAGCCGAGCCTGGCTGGCCCCGCATCCCGTCGCCTGCCTGGGCCCGGGGTACGAGGACCTGGCGGGGTTGCTCGCGCGCCTCGGGGTGCGCACCTTGGGGGAGCTGGCCGGCCTGCCGGCGCCGGCGGTGCTGGGCCGCTTCGGCTCGCTGGGAGCGGCCGCCCACCGCCTCGCCCGGGGGCTCGACGAGCGGCCGCTGCTCGCCCGCAAACCCCCTCCAGATCTGACGGTCAGCGCCGAGATGGACCCCCCGGAGCAGCGGGTAGAAGCCGCCGCATTCGTGGCCAAGTCCCTGGCGGACGAACTGCACCTGCGGCTGGCCGGCGCCGGCCTGGCGTGCACCGCTGTGACCATCACCGCCGAGACCGAGCACGGCGAGACACTGGCCCGACGCTGGCGTCATGAGGGGGCGCTCACCGCGGCGGCCTTGGCGGAGAGGGCCCGCTGGCAACTCGATGGGTGGCTCGCCGGCGGGGTGCCGGCGGGGGCGGGGGTCGGCAGGGGCGGTGGAGTGCAGGCAGGGGCCGGTAGACCGTCGGGCGGGTTGATCCTCCTGCGCCTGACACCCGAGGAGGTGAGGCCCGACCTGGGCCGTCAGCCCGGCTTCTGGGGCGGGGTTGGCGACCATGACGCCCGGGCGGCCAGGGCCTTCGCCCGGGTCCAGGGGCTGCTCGGCCCCGATGCCGTGGCGACGGCTGTGCTGGCCGGCGGCCGGGGGCCGGGCGAGCAGGTACGGCTGGTGCCCTGGGGCGAACCTTTGGACCCACTCGGGGTGCGGACCGGGCGGGACCGGGCCGGCGTTTCCGCGGAAACGCCTCCGC
>JBOGGR010000432.1:0-4004 GCA_050744025.1 Acidimicrobiales bacterium | reverse complement strand
GCCGGGACCGGCGTGGGCACGGTCGCCGGGGATCGGGCCGGTCCGGCGGGCGGTCAGGGTCGCACACCCTGACGCCGTGCGCCATGATGGGCCATGGCCCCCGGAGGCGCGGGGCGGCCCGGGAGGGCCCGGCACTGACAGGAGGTGCGTTGCCCGTGAAGGTTGCCATGACCGTCAACGGCAAGGCTGTGGAGCACGAGGTCGAGCCCCGCCTGCTCCTGGTGTACTACCTGCGCGAGGTGGTCGGGCTCACCGGGACGAACGTGGGGTGCGACACCACCTCCTGCGGGGCCTGCACGGTCCTGCTCGACGGCGAGTCGGTGAAGTCCTGCACGGTCCTGGCGGTCCAGGCCGACGGCGCCGACATCACGACGATCGAGGGGATGGCGGCGGCAGACGGCACCATGCACCCCATCCAGCAGGCCTTCCAGGAGAACCACGGCCTCCAGTGCGGGTACTGCACGCCGGGGATGGTCATGGCAGCCGTCTCGATCCTGCGGGAGAACCCCCGGCCCACCGAGGCCGAGGTCCGGGAGGGCCTGGAGGGCAACCTGTGCCGGTGCACCGGCTACCACAACATCGTGAAGGCCATCCTGGCTGCCGCCGGGGCCGGCGCGGGAGCGGTCGGGCCCGGGGCCCGTGCGGTCGGGGCAGGGGCGGGCGCAGCCGGGGCAGGGGCGGCGTCGGGGGGGGGAGGTGGGCGATGACCGCCACGGAGGCCGCCGCCCGGGCTCCCGTGGTGGGCACGCGCATGGTTCGCAAGGAGGATCCGGCGCTCCTCACCGGAGAGGCCAGCTTCGTGGAGGACCTGGCCGTCGCCGGCGCCCTCCACCTGGCCGTCCTGCGCAGCCCCCACGCCCACGCCCGCATCGTGTCCGTGGACGTCTCGGCGGCGGCGGCCATGCCCGGCGTGGTGGCCGCCTACTCGGGCGCCGACCTGCGCGCGGAATGGGCCGGCCCGATGCCCTGTGCGTGGTCCGTGACCGCCGACATGAAGAACCCGCCGCACTACCCGCTGGCCGTGGACACGGTCAACTACGTGGGCGACGGGGTCGCCGCGGTGGTGGCCGAGACGGCCGCCCAGGCGGAGGACGCCCTGGCCCAGGTCGTGGTCGGCTGGGAGGAGCTGCCGGCCGTGGTCGACCTGGAGGACGCCGCCGCCGACAGCGTGCTGGTCCACGAGTCGCTCGGCACCAACGTCGCCTACGACTGGGAGCTCGCCCCCGACGCCGACGCGGTGGAGCGGGCCTTCGCCGGGTCGGCTCACACCGTCTCGGAGCGCTACGTCCAGCAGCGTCTCATCCCCTCCGCGATGGAGCCCAGGGGCGTGTGCGTGGTGCCCCAGCCCCATGGCGGGGAGTACACGGTCTACTCGGCCACCCAGGTCCCCCACATCCTCAAGATCATGCTGGGGCTCACGGCCGGGGTGTCCGAGTCCAAGCTGCGGGTGATCGCCCCGGCCGTGGGCGGCGGCTTCGGCTCCAAGCTCAACGTCTACGCCGAGGAGCTGCTCTGCCTGGCCCTGGCCCGCCGGCTCAGGCGGCCGGTCAGGTGGCAGGAGGAGCGCACCGAGAACGCCCAGGCCACGGTCCAGGGCCGGGGCCAGGTCCAGCACATCGACCTGGCTGCCGACGCCGAGGGCCGCTTGACGGGCGTGCGGGTCCGGCTGCTGGCCGACATGGGCGCCTACATGCAGCTGGTCACCCCCGGCATCCCCCTGCTCGGCGCCTTCTTGTACCACGGCGTGTACCACACGCCGGCCTACTCCTTCTCCTGCCGGGGGGTGTTCACCACCAAGACCCCTACCGACGCCTACCGGGGCGCGGGTCGCCCCGAGGCCACGTACGCCATCGAGCGGGCCATGGACGCCCTGGCCCGGGAGGTCGGCGTGGACCCGGCCGAGATCCGGCGGCGCAACTACATCCCCACGGCCTCGTTCCCCTACAGCTCGATCGGCGGCCTGGTCTTCGACAGCGGCGACTACGAGCCGGCTCTGGCCAAGGCCCTGGAGCTCGCCGGCTACGACGAGCTCCGGGCCGAGCAGGCGAGGCGGCGGGAGTCGGGATCGAAGCGCCACCTCGGGGTCGGGCTGTCCTCCTACGTGGAGATGTGCGGGCTGGCTCCGAGCCGTGTCCTGGCCTCGCTCAACTACTCGGCGGGCGGCTGGGAGTCCGCCACGGTGCGGGTCCTGCCCACGGCCAAGGTACAGGTCGTCACGGGGACCTCTCCCCACGGCCAGGGCCACGTCACGTCGTGGTCGATGATCGTGGCCGACAAGCTGGGCATGAGCCCCGACGACGTCGAGGTCCTGCATTCCGACACCGACGTCGCCCCCCACGGCATGGACACCTACGGCTCCCGGTCGCTCTCGGTCGGAGGGACGGCGGTCTGGCTGGCCACCGACAAGGTCATCCAGAAGGCGAGGGCCATTGCCGCCCACCAGCTGGAGGCGGCCGAGGAGGACCTCGAGCTCTCGGCCGGCGCCTTCTCGGTCAGGGGGTCGCCGGAGCGGTCCATGGCGCTCGCTGCCGTCGCCTTCGAGGCCTTCACGGCCCACAACCTCCCCGACGGCACCGAGCCGACCCTGGAGGCGTCGGTGACCTGGGACCCGCCGAACTTCACGTTCCCCTTCGGCACCCATGTCGCCGTGGTCGAGGTCGACGAGGAGACGGGCCGGGTGGAGCTGGCGAAGTACGTGGCCGTGGACGACTGCGGCCACCAGGTGAACCCGCTCATCGTCGAGGGTCAGGTCCATGGCGGCATCGCCCAGGGGGCGGCCCAGGCCCTGTGGGAGGAGGCGGTCTACGACGCCGGCGGCAACCTGCTGTCGTCGACCCTCGCCGACTACCTGGTGCCCACCGCCGCCGAGCTCCCGATGTTCCTGACCGCTTCGACCGTCACCCCGAGCCCGACGAACCCGATGGGCGTGAAGGGCGTCGGCGAGGCCGGCACGATCGCGTCGACCCCGGCGGTGATGAACGCGGTGGTCGACGCCCTCACCCCGTTCGGCGTCACCGACATCGACATGCCGGCCAGCCCCCAGCGGGTCTGGGCGGCCATCCACCGGCGACCCGTCGTGGAGCAGGCGTCGGACCAGGCCGCCCTGCGGACGTCGCACTCGGGCGGCTCGCCCAGCCCCAGCGAAGGAAGGTAGGCCGGTGATCCCTGCAGCGTTCGACTACAAGCGGGCCGGCTCGGCCGAGGAGGCCGTGGCGCTCCTGGCAGAGCACGGCGACGACGCCAAGCTCCTCGCCGGGGGGCACTCCCTCCTGCCGCTCATGAAGCTGCGCCTGGCCACCCCGGCCGTGCTGGTCGACGTGGGCCGCCTGGCGGACCTTCGCTACGTCGGCGACGCCGGCGACCACGTGGCCATCGGCGCCCTGACCCGGCACCGGGACCTCGAGGTGTCCGAGCTGCTGCGCTCCCAGGTCCCGATCGTGGCCCACGTGGCCGGCCAGGTGGGCGACCCCCAGGTCCGCCACCGGGGGACCATCGGGGGCTCCCTGGCTCACGGCGACCCGGCCTCCGACCTCCCGGCCGTGGTGCTGGCCCTCGGGGGGACCCTGGTGGCCCGGGGCCCGGAGGGCGAGCGACAGGTCCCGGCCACGGAGTTCTTCAAGGGGTTCCTCGAGACGGCGCTTCGGCCCGACGAGCTCCTGACCGAGATCCGGGTCCCCAAGTCGCCGGGCGGGTGGTCGTTCCAGAAGTTCAACCGGCGGGCCCAGGACTGGGCCATCGTCGGGGTGGCGGCGGTGGCCGACGGGCCCACCGCCGTGTCGCTCGTCAACATGGGCACCACGCCGGTGCGGGCCACCGCCGTGGAGGAGGCCCTGGCGGAGGGGGCGACGCCGGCCGACGCCGCCGCCCACGCCGCCGACGGGCTGGACCCGCCGTCGGACCTCAATGCCAGCCCGGAGTACCGCCGGCACCTGGCCACGGTGCTCGTGCGCCGGGCCCTCGAGGAGGCGGGAGGCTGAGCGGGGGCCGGAGCGACGGCCGGGAGG
>JBOGGR010000431.1:0-4026 GCA_050744025.1 Acidimicrobiales bacterium | reverse complement strand
GGCGCCAGCCCATCGCCAGGCGCCAGCCCCTCGCCCGGCGCCCGCCCCTCGCCGGCGCCGGCAGCTCGGTCCCGGGCCGCCTGCACCGCACCGGCCCGACGCACGGGCGCTACTGTACCGCCGCGCTCTCCCGAGGAAGAGGTCGAAGTTTGAAGCTCTCGGTGCTCATGCCCGTGTACAACGAGGCGGCCACTGTGCAGACCGCCGTCAAGCGCGTGCTCGACGTCCAGTTCCCCTGCCCCGCCGAGCTGGTGGTGGTCGACGACGGCAGCACGGACGGCACGGCCGAGATCCTGTCCGCCCTGGCCGCCCAGCCCGAGCTGGTCCTGGTCGGCCACCGCGCCAATCTCGGCAAGGGAGCCGCGGTGAGGACCGGGGCGGAACGGGCCAGCGGGGACTACATGGTGGTCTGTGACGCCGACCTCGAGTACTCCCCGGAGGAGCTGCCGTCGCTGCTGGCCCCGGTCCTGGCCGGGGACGCCGAGGTGGTCTACGGCATCCGCGGCTTCAGCAGCCAGACGGCGTTCTCGTTCTGGTACGTGCTCGGCAACAAGGTGGTCACCCTGGCCGCCAACGCCTTGTTCAACTGCTGGATCAGCGACCTGGAGACGTGCTTCAAGCTGATCCCCACCGAGGTCTACCGCTCGCTCGGGGTGCGCTCGAAGGGCTTCGGCCTCGAGGCCGAGGTGACGGCCAAGCTGCTCAGGCGGGGCATCCGCCCGCACGAGGTGCCGGTCAGCTACCGGGCCAGGCGCCGGGAGCAGGGCAAGAAGCTGACCTGGCTCGACGGTGTGGCGGCTCTTTGGATCCTGGTCAGGGTCCGCGTGGCCGGCTGAGGGCCAGCCCCGCCGATCGGGCCGTCCGACGGCTTGTGCTGTCGCTGCTGCGCCCGGTCCGTCGGCTCAATCCTCTCTCTTGACTCCACCTGCGTGTCCGGTAGGATCCATACCAAATCCGTGCCGCGGCTTGACGCACACTAGGTTCTCGTGAGCGGACAGAGTTGGCGCATAGGCGGCAGAGATGGCCCGCAAGCCGGGTCCGACCCAGGGGGTTTATGGCATGTATCGGAGATGCGCGGTTCGGAGTTCCCCCCCCCCGACCGGCCTGGAGATGCCTAGCAGTCATTGCTATTGCCGCGCCGTCCCTCCTCCTGTTGGCACCCGCGGGCGGCACAGACCCGCTAACAAGCAATACTGGTCCCGCGGCTAACTCGACCGTCTCTCCCTCTCCTCAGAGCACTTGCTGTGGAGCGACCGTCAACTCCGGTCAAGAATTACCTCCCGGGGCGGTCGTATACGCACCTGCCAACGGTTACCATTTGGTCATGCAGACAGATGGAAATCTGGTCCTGTATAATGGTGGGAGCCAGGCGCTCTGGGCCAGCGACACATACTCTGAGCCGGGCAATTATGCCATCATGCAGACAGACGGTAATTTAATCGTCTATTCATCTGGCGGACAGTGGCGCTGGCAGAGTGGGACAAATGGCTATGGTGGAGCCCACTTGGCCGTGCAGAGCGACGGTAATCTGGTAGTGTACGCTACCAACGGAGCGGCCCTCTGGGCCAGAGTCGGCTTGTCCCCCCAGACCTATGCTCAGCAGCTCTTCTTTCACTACGGCTGGTCTGTATCCCAGCAGTACCGCTACCTGGACGATCTCTGGACTCACGAGAGTAATTGGCGGTGGTACGTCTGTGGCGGATACTCGAACGGTCCCTACTATCCAAATTGCCCTTACAGCACCGGTCCGTACGGCATCCCTCAAGGAAAGCCGGGATCTAAGATGGCCTACGTCTCGTCGGCGCCGGTTGGTGGCCCGGACTGGGTCACCGATCCCCTCACCCAGGTCCAGTGGGGGCTCAACTACATCTACGGAAGGTACGGCACTCCCGAGACAGCTTGGAATGATGACGTAGCTTGTGGCCTGTGCGGATACGCGCCAGTGGATCAGCCGGCCCACCAAGGGACAGCTCCGTTGGCGGGACCGTGATGATCGGAGCCGGCAGCACCTGGACCTGGAGAGTCCGCTCGGCGATGCGACCAGCCGGGGCGTGCTTACGAGCGGCCTCGGCAGTTGCCGTGGTGACGCTCGCTCTGGGACTTCCACAGGTCGGCATGACCTCGGAGGCAGTGCGGCTCCCTCCGGCGTCGATGGTCCTGACGCCAAGCTCCGGCCCAGTTGGAACTGTCGTAACGCTCACTGGTGACGCCGGTTCGAGTTGCGAGGGTGTAATGCCGGCTCTCCTGTTCCAAAGGGGCCCCGGGTACGGTCAGCCGAATGAGTGGATCAACGTTCCGATTGCCTCGGACGGCTCCTGGTCCGCCACCTTCGTGATCCCATCGTTCGTCGGTGGGCAAGCCATGACCCGGGGGAGCCTTGGTGCCGATGTCACCCCCGGGACTTGGCAGTTCCTGCCCCCAACGTGCGCTTTTGCTCCCGTGAAGGCGGTCGACTTCCAAGTGACCGGAGCCAGCCCATTGCTGTCTCGCTTCGTGGGAATGGCGAGGACCCCGGACGGGAAGGGCTACTGGTTGGTACGGGCTGGCGGGGGCGTGGCCAGCTTCGGCGACGCGCTGTACGAGGGTTCTCTCCCGCAACTCCGGGTATCCCCACGAGCGCCCATCACTGGTGTCGCCGCGACTTCGGATGGGCGAGGATACTGGCTCGTGGGGGCAGATGGGGGGGTATTCGCCTTCGGAGATGCTCGCTACAGCGGCTCCCTCCCTGAGAAGGGCATCCGCCCCGCCGGCTCAATTGTGGGCATCACCCCCACCCCTGACGGGAATGGCTACTGGCTCGTGGGGGCAGACGGAGGGGTATTTGCCTTCGGGGATGCTGGTTACTATGGAAACGGTAGGGACGGGGTGGCGAAGGTCGCCCTGTTGCCCACACCCGACGGCCGGGGGTACGTCCTTCCAACGGCTACCGGGATCGCTGCCATTCGGCAGGGGGACGCAGTCTCGCCCTCTCCGTCAGCGCTTCCCAGCCCCCCGATGAGGCTCGCTGCCCTCGTCTCTGGCGCAGCTGCAACCTCCAACGGGCGAGGCTATTGGGAGACGGGGACCGATGGGGGGGTGTTCAACTTCGGCGAAGCGCAGTTCCGTGGCTCCCTGCCGCAGCGCGCGATCCGACCGACCGCTCCGATCGTGGGTATGGAAGGGACGCCGGACGGCGGAGGGTACTGGCTCGTGGGGGCAGACGGCGGGGTCTTCACCTTCGGCGACGCCGGATTCTACGGCTCTGCAGCTGCGTAGGACCATCGGAGGCAGACGCCGCTGGCGCCGTGACCGGCCGGCTGAGCGCGGACGGCGCTGCGGACCTCACGCCGGCAACCACGACCGCCGGCTGAGGGCCAGCTGCTCCAGCTGGCGCTCGTAGCGGGCCAGGACCACGTCCCAGCGGTAGCGCTCCTCGACGTAACGCCGGCCGGCTCGGCCGAGGGCCGCCCGCAGGGCGGGGTCCCCGGCCACCGCCTCCAGGGCGGCCTCGAACTCGGCGTATCCCCGGTAGGCGATGGCGGCCCCGCTGCGCCGGGCCTGGCCCGAGAGGACGTCGCTCCAGCCCTGGACCAGGGCCGGCTTGCCCGCCGCCCACGCCTCGGTGAGAGCCATGGAGAAGCTCTCGAACGGCGACGGGACGACCAGGGCCAGGGCCCCCGCCAGGGCCCCCCGGCGCCGGTCCTCGTCCACGAAGCCGGTCATGACGACGTCGGGGTGGAACGGCATCGGCTTCACGGGCTCGCCCAGCACGACCAGGGCCAAGTCGCCGGCGTGGCGGCGCCGGTAGGTGACGAAGAAGTCGTACAGCTCGTCCGAGCCCTTGTGGGGGTCGACCCGGCCGAGGAACAGGACGTACGGCCGCTCGCCCAGGCCGAACGCCGCCCGGAATGCCGCCTCGGCCGCTCCCGGCCCGGGCGGGCCATTCTCCTCCTCCAGGTCCACGCCTATCCCGACCACGCTGGACGGCCGCGCGACCCTGAACCGGCGCTCCACGAGGGCCGCCTCCTCCTCGGTGAGGAAGCCGAA
>JBOGGR010000430.1:0-7917 GCA_050744025.1 Acidimicrobiales bacterium | reverse complement strand
AGCCGCACCCGCGGCACAAGACCCGACCAGCCAACCGGGCATCCCCAGGCGACCAGGCGACCCAGGACCGTTCGGAGTCGCTCACCGAGCATAAGTCACTATTGCTCAGTGATTAGGAACGGTAGGGGTGCCGAGGGCGACCCCGATGGCCCATGCCAGCATCAGGCGGGACTTGCCGGACCCGCCGGGGCCGACGAGCAGTCCGGCCTTCTGAGCTGGCGGACCGGGTAGGACGTAGTCGTAGGGGTCCGGGGGGACCGACACGAGTTGACGGACGTTGAGGGCCGGCCCCAGCACCCTGGGCATCTCGTCCTTCCCGCCCTTCGCGGTCGTAGTGCCGGCGGTCTCCGGGGCGATCAGCTCCGCCACCGGCAGGCCCGGCAGCGAGATCACCGGTAGCGGGCCTGTCCCGTCGCCGGCCGGGGTACCCCGGGCCGGCTCTACTGGCTCAAGTCCCGACCCTCGACTTCCTCCGTATCCGGCTTGGCCTCGATGGCCATCTCCGCCTCAACAAGCCGTCCGGCCTCCTTCACCATGTGCCGGGCGCGGCTCACCTGCTCTTCGGCGTGGCTCCTCTCCACGGCGGAGGCCCGGTAGTGAACCTGTGGCTTCTCCCTGAGGAGGAGCAGTAGCTCGCTTGCCGCGGTCTCCCCTTCCGGCTGGACGCCCCGCAGCACGTTCAGGGCATCGAGATGGGATGGAGACGCTGACCGGTAGCCCAGCCGGACGAAGCAGATGGCGTCAGAGGCGTTGATGGCCGCCAGCACCCCATCACCGATGGCGGCTCGGAGACGGTGGCCCCGCCCGCTTGTCGCCGGGGAGTCATGCGACGACGGAGACGGGACGGATGAGGTCGATCACCGGTGGTCCGGCAACCACCACCTCGTCGGTGAGGAGGGCCTGGGCCAAACAGGGCGACTCCCGACCCATCCGGGCCATCTCGACAGGCGAGAGGTCGAGCACCTCGTTCTCCCAGCCGGTTCGGGCGTAGAGTCCCAACCGGAGGTCGAGCAGCCATCTAGTCCAGCGCGGGTGGTCGTAGCGGATCTCTCCACGCCGGACGAGCAGGATGTCCACGTCGGATCCGCGACGGGCATCGCCTCGTGCCACCGACCCGAACACGCCCGCGTGGACGGGACGCAGGTCACCAGGGGCCTCCCCGATGGATACAGCCAGGAGGGGAGCGACGGCCTCGAGGGATGGCACCGCGCTCCCGTCGTCGCTCCACTCGTCCATGACTCCACGGTACCCCGTGCGGGCCACCTGGCGGCTGGTGGGCCGGGCCTGACCCCTGGCACCACCGTGACCGGCTGGCGGAATGGGCAGGCCGGGCTGGGCGGCGCTACGGGCAGGGGGTCGGTGGTGGGGGAGACGTGCGGAGATTCCGCACGTCTCGGGGTGGGTGTCACTGGCCGGAGGTATGGTGCGGGCGGGCCTCCTCGCAGTGGTCTGGTCGGCGCCGAGTCAGCCTTGTCCCCGGGCGCTTTTGGCCCAATCCGTTGGGGAGCTGCCGACGCCATGCCCGGCCCGGGCATGGCGGGCGACATAGCAGGGGCGCCATCCGGGTGGTCGGTCGCTGCGCCCCGGGCCATGGCGGGGAGCACAGCACAGGGGGCGTGGTGCGGCCCCTGACCGCTGGCGACCGCTGGCGGCCCCGCCGGGTTGGGACGCCACGGCCGCCCGGCCACCCTGACCGCTGGCTCCCTGCTGCGCTGACCGCTGGACGACCGCTGGCGCCGTCGCTTCATGCCATTCTATGTGCGGAGCGGGCGACGGGAATCGAACCCGCGTAACCAGCTTGGAAGGCTGGGGCTCTACCGTTGAGCTACGCCCGCATGGCCGCCGTCGCGACCGTCGGGGAGGGGGGATTCGAACCCCCGACCGCCTGCCCCCAAAGCAGGTGCGCTACCGCTGCGCCACTCCCCGGTCCATCGCCGGCCATGCTAGGCGGGATCGGGGCTCTCGGGGCCGTAGTCCGTCCTCGCCGCTTCCACTACCCTGAGCCTTCGCGGAGGGTGGTCAGGAAGAGAATGAGACGGTGGCGTCGAACCGGAGGCTGCTGAAGGGGCTGCAGCCCCTCGGGAGGGCGGCTGGCCAGGCTAGACGGCGTCTCGACCGGGCCGTCGGAGGGCCGGCCCGGAGCCGGGTCATCCTGGTGCTGGCCTGCATCCTGGCCCTCAACAGCGCCGACACGGCGACCGTCGGCGCGGCCGCCGCCCCCCTCCGCCACGCCCTCGGCATCAGCAACCTCGACATCGGCCTCCTCGTGGCCGTGACCTCGGCCGTCGGGGCGCTGGCGAGCATCCCCTTCGGGGCCCTGGTCGACCGCCACCGGCGGACGCGGATACTGGCGTGGACCATCGTCCTCTGGGGCGTGGCCATGCTCGGCAGCGCGTCGGTCAGCTCCTTCGGGTCCCTGCTCCTCGCGAGGGTCTTCCTCGGCGCGGTGACGGCGGCAGCCGGGCCGGCCGTGGCGTCACTCGTGGGCGACTTCTTCCCTAGCGCCGAAAGGGGCAAGATCTACAGCTACATCCTGTCCGGGGAGCTGGTGGGGGCCGGGATCGGGTTCGTCATCAGCGGCGACCTGGCCGCCCTGTCCTGGCGGGTGCCCTTCATCGCCCTGGCCCTGCCGGCGGCCCTCCTGGCCTGGATCGTGTACCGGCTCCCCGAGCCGGCCCGGGGAGGGGCGAGCCGTCTCTCGCCCGGCGCGCCCCGGGTCGTGGGGGCGGCGGAGCTCCGCGGCCAGCCGGCGCCGGCCACGGCCGGTGGTGGCGCCGCCCCCGGCGCCGAGCAGGACGGGCCGATCCGCACCGACGCCCAGCAGGTGGCAGCCGAGAAGGGCATCGCCCCCGACCCGGAGCTGGTGCTGCGCCGCAACCCCAACACCATGCGGATCGTGGACGCGGCCCGGTACGTCCTTCGGATCCGCACGAACGTCATCCTCATCATCGCGGGCGCGTGCGGCTACTACTTCCTGGCCGGGGTGGAGACCTTCGGCCTCGAGTTCGCTAGGGAGCAGTACGGGCTCGGTCAGGTCCTGGCCAGCCTGATGATGCTGGTCCTCGGGGCGGGGGCGCTCCTCGGCGTGCTGGCGGGCGGGCGGGCCGGCGACTACCTCCTCCACCGTCGCTACCTCAACGGGCGGGTGCTCGTCGCCGCCATCGCGGCGCTGGCCACGGTGCTGCTGTTCATCCCCGTCCTGCTGACCCGCAGCGTTGCCACCGCCCTGCCATACGTGGTCCTCGCCGCGTTCGCCCTGACGGCCCAGAACCCCGCCATCGACGCCGCCCGCCTGGACATCATGCCCCCGCTGCTGTGGGGACGGGCCGAGGGGATACGGACCTGCCTGCGGACGGGCGCCCAGGCCATCGCGCCTCTGCTGTTCGGGGCGGTGTCCGGCCTGTTCGGCGGGGGGCGGAGCGGGCTCGACTACACGTTCATCCTCATGCTGCTGCCGCTGGCGGCGAGCGGGGTCATCCTGCTCATGGCGCTGCGGCGATACCCGCAGGACGTGGCGACGGCGGCGGCGGCTCGCAGCCCCCGGCGGGACCGGGTGGCCTGACGACCCTCGAGACCGGCGCCCGCCAGTCCCCCCTCGCCCCCGCCCCCACGCTCAGTCGAGCGCCCGCCGGCGGAACCCGGCGGCCCCGACCGCCAGCAGGACCACGATCGCGCCGGCCAGCACCACCGCGTCGATCCAGGTGGCCAGGTGGGCGATGTGGGGGATCATCGAGGAGCGGAGGCCCTCGCTCGCATACGTGAGGGGGTTGACGAGGGTCAGGTCCTGGAACCACACGATGTGGTGCAGGGCCGGCCAGGGGTACTCGCTGCACCCGGTGAACAGCAGCGGAGTGAGCACGAGGGCGAAGATGATGTTGATCCGCTTGGCGTCCACGAGCGTTCCCAGCACGAGCCCCATGGCCGCCCCGGCGATGGCGGCCAGCACCAGGAACCCGATCAGCGGCCCCACCCGGTCGGCCCGGAACGGCCCGGCGCCGATCACGGCCAGCGAGATCGGGAACATGGCCGCGCCGGCGATGAGGGCCCGGATGGTGGCGTAGGTGACCTTCTCCATGGCCACCCAGGCGGTGGGCAGAGGGGCGAGCAGCCGGTCCTCGATCTCCTTGGTCCAGCCGAACTCGATGACGAGCGGCAGGGCCGTCGACTGGATGCCCGTGATGACGACGGTGAGGGCGATGATGCCGGGGACGAGGACGTCGATGTACGAGCCCCTGGCGAAGCCCAGGTTGGTGAGGATCTTGCCGAACACGAACACGAAGAAGAACGGCTGGAGCACGACCTGGGCCAGGAACACCGGCAGCTCCCGGCCGGTGACGAACACGTCGCGCCACAGGATCGAGGCGAAGGCCCGGGCCGGCCCGCCGCCGGCGGCGACGCCCCCCGGCGTGACCGGCCCGAGAGCGTCGGCCCCCGGCGCGGCCGCCGTCACCCCCGCAGCCCCCTGCCGGTCAGGTGGATGAACACGTCCTCGAGGCTCGGCTGGCCGAGGCGGACGTCGCTCAGCCCGGCGCCCCCCGCCAGCACCACCTGGACGACGGGGGCGACCAGGGTGGCGGCGTCCACTGCGCAGTAGAGCTGGAGACGGAAGGCCTCCTCCAGATGGACGCGCTCCACCCTCTCGACCCCGGCCAGGCAGCCCAGCGCCGTGGCCAGCTCCTCCGCCGATGCCTCCCCCGCCCCGGTTCCGGGCGAGACGGTGAGGGAGAGGGTGGCCCGCCCGGGTACGAGCCCGGTGAGGAGGGACGGTGCGTCGAGGGCGAGCAGGTGGCCGTGGTCCATGATCCCGACCCGGTCGGCCAGCGCCGCCGCCTCGTCCATGTCGTGGGTGGTGAGCACCACCGTCACCCCTCGGGCCCGCAGGTCGCGGACCCGGTCCCAGACGAAGAGGCGGGCCTGGGGGTCGAGGCCGGTGGTGGGCTCGTCCAGGAACAGGACGAGCGGGTCGTGCATGAGCGCCCGGGCGATCATCAGCCGCTGGGCCTGGCCCCCGGAGAAGCGGTCCACCTGGTCGTTGGCCCGGTCGGCCAGCCCGAGCTCGTCGAGGAGGGTGTCGGCCCGAGCCGCCCTGGTCCCGGCGGGGATCCCGAAGTACGCGGCGTGGAACAGCAGGTTCCGCCGGGCCGACAGGGCGCGGTCCAGGTTCATGCGCTGGGGGACCACGGCCAGCACCCGCCGGGCGGCGACCGGGTCCCGGGCCACGTCCACCCCGGCGACCACCGCCCGGCCCCCGGTGGGGCGGACGCGGGTGGTGAGGACGCCGACAGTGGTGGTCTTGCCGGCCCCGTTGGGGCCGAGCAGCCCGAGCACCTCCCCCCGCCCGACGGCGAAGGAGACGCCGTCCACGGCGTTGACCGACCGGCCCGGGTAGCGCTTCACCAGCGCGGACACGGTGACTATCGCCTCCATCCCCGCCGGGACGGTCGCCGAGGGAGGGGCCAGGCCCGCGGCCAGGTCCGTCGGGGCGGAGCTCACGCCCTACCCTCTCACGGTGGCAGGCCCTGGCAATGCCTGCCCGCCGGACCGGCCGGCAGGCCGCTCACGGTCAGGCTGCCCGGCGCGCCCCGCCCTGGCAGCGCTCCTCGGCCAGGCGGAGGACCGGCGGCGGCCCGGCCGCGGCGCGAAGGCCGTTCATGAGCGCCCAGGCTGCAGGCCGGAGCGCCGCCCGCTCGAGGGCGCCGAGCTCCCGCAGACCGAGCATATTCTTGGCCCAACCCGGCAGCAGATCGACGGCCGCCTGGACCACGAGGGTGTAGGCGGCCTGGACCACGGGGTCGGAGCCGAAGGGGGCCATCAGGGCGGAGACGGTGTCCCGGGCCGGCTGGCCGCCCTCCAGCTCCGGGCGCACGGCCCGGAAGTAGCTCCGCACCTCGGCCCGGCTCCGGGGCACGGACGCGGCGCCCAGGCGCCCGGCGACGACCGCCATCTCGTCCATGTAGCGGTCCTGGGCCCAGCCGGGCAGTGGCCGGAGCTCGTAGCGCCGGTAGGCACGAAGGAAGCTCGCCACCTCGGCGGTGTGGACCCAGCGGAGCAGCGCCGGGTCGCCGGCGTCGTAGGGCCGGCCGTCGGGCGCGGTGCCGACCACCCGCCGGTGGACGGCCCTCACCACGGCGATGATGGACTCCGCCACCTCGGTGGAGGCGTACGTGGTGGCGGTCACGAACGACGCCGTGCGCGACAGCCGCTCGAGGGGCGCCTCCCGCCAGTTCGAGTGGTCGGCCACCCCGGCCATGGTGAGCGGGTGCAGGGTCTGCAGCATGACGGCGCTGACCCCGCCGAGCAGCAGCGCCGGGCTGGCGTGGACCCGCCAGGTGACGCTGCCCGGTCCGAAGAGGCCGGGGTCGCCCGGGGGATCGGTGTACTGCTCCTCCTCGTAGCGGCTGGTGCCGAAGACGAGGTGCATCCGCGCCGCCACCTTGGGGCGGAGGAGCACGAGCGGGCAGGGGGGCGTCGGCAGCGGCACTCCCCCTCACCTTACGGTTCGACCGTCCCCCGTCACGCCGGGAGCGGCTGGGGCCGGTCCAGGGCCGGCGCGAAGAGGTCGCCGTCGCGGCGGACGCGCTCGACGACCTCCCCGGCCAGGAACCGCAGGTCGTCGGGGTCGCCGGACCCGGCGCAGGCTCCCACCTCGTCCCAGGTGACGGGCGCCGACACCGTCGGGAAGGGGCGGGCCCGGAGGGAGTAGGCGGCGACGGTGGTCTTGGCCCGGTGGTTCTGGCTCCAGTCGATGAGCACCCTGTTGGCCCTGCGGGCCTTCCGCATGTCCGACACCACCAGCTCCGGGTGGCTCCGCCCGAGCCGCTCGGCCAGCCCCCTGGCGTAGGCGTGGACGTCCTCCCACGGCCGCTCGGGCCGCAGGGGGACGTACAGCTGGAGGCCCTTCGACCCGCTGGTCTTCGGGTACGCGTGCAGGCCGTCGCTGCCGAGCTCCTCGCCGATCAGCGCGGCCACCCGGCAGCACTCCACGATCGTGGCCGGCGGCCCGGGGTCGAGGTCGAACACCAGGAGGTCGGGGTGCAGCGCCGCCCCGCCGCCGTCGACCCGCCACATCGGGACATGGACCTCCAGGGTGGCCAGGTTGGCCGCCCACACCAGCGTGGGCAGGTCGCAGATGACGGCGTGCTCGACCGTCCCGCCCTCGCTCGGCTGCGCGACGGTCCTCACCCAGCCCGGGGCGTGCGACGGCACGTTCTTCTGGAAGAACGAGCCGCCCTCCACGCCCTCGGGGTAGCGCTTGAAGGTGAGGGGGCGGTCCTTCACGTGGGGGAGCATCGCCGGGGCGACCCGCGTGTAGTAGTCGATCACCTCGCCCTTGGTGAAGCCGGCGTCCGGGTAGAGGACCTTGTCCAGGTTGGACAGGCTGAGCTGGCGTCCCTCCACCTGCACGGTGACCCGCCTGGCGTCGGGCATCACGGGGCGCCGGCTCCGGGGGCCGGGGCGGCGGGGGCGGGCAGGGCCCGGAGGACCCGCTCGGCCGCCTCCCCGGGGCCGAGCCCGGCGACGTCCACCTCCAGGTCGGCCGACCCGTACCACTCGATCCTCTGGGAGTAGAGCTCGTGCACCTCGGCGTCCGACAGCCCGTGCAGGAGGGGCCGGGAGGGCCGCATCTCGTCCAGGCGGCCCAGCAGGTGGGTCCACGGCAGGAAGAGGTGGACCACGAGCGCCTGCCCGGCGAGCAGGTCGCGCACCGCCGCCCTCGTGATCGCCCCGCCGCCCAGTGCCAGGACGACCGGGCCCTCCGCCACAGCCTGGCCGACCACGACCTCCTCCCGGCGGCGGAACCCCTCCTCGTCCCCCGAGGCGATCCACTCCTGGGGGGTGCGACCGGTCGCGGCGGTGACGAGGTCGTCGCTGTCGTGGAACGGCCGCCCCAGCCGGGCGGCGACGATGGGGCCGATC
>JBOGGR010000429.1:0-2261 GCA_050744025.1 Acidimicrobiales bacterium | reverse complement strand
GGGGACCGCCCCGCCCGCTCCCGAGCTGTCCCCCCGGCTGGCCGCCGCCCCGCCGGCTCCCGAGCTGCCCGCCCGGCCGGCGAACGCGGCCTCCTGGGCGTCCTCCGCCAGGGTCACGAGGGCGAGGCCCGCCTCGGGGGCCAGCACCGGCGCCATCCGCCGCGCGTAGTGGGAGAACGTCTCGGCGGGGTGCCGGGGGCGCCCGGACCGGGCCAGGGCCTCGGTCGCCTCGGCGAAGGCCACGAGGACGTGCTCGGGGCCGGCCCGGGCCCGTGCCCGCCTGCGCCGGCGCCGGACCGCCGCCACCGCCGGGACCAGTGCCAGGACGAGCGCGGCCAGGGCGAGGAGTCCCAGCACCACCCACCCGAGAATGCCGGCCGCCGTCGTCCAGTGGGCGGACGCCCCGGCCCCCTGGTGGCCCTCGTTGCGGATCCTGGCCCCCGCCGACCCCGGGCGGGGGTTCTGGAAGGCGTGCGGATGGGGCGGGGCGGTGGTCACCGGGGCGGTGGTGGCCGGGCCCGAGGAGGACCGGACGTCAGCGGGGCCCGCCTGCGCCGGCGCCAAGCCGGTGTATGCGGAGGTGCCCGGCTCCCCCCGCCCCGGCGTGGGCTCGAAGGGCACCCAGCCGAAGTCGCCCAGCTCGACCTCGGGCCAGGCGTGGGCGTTGAGGGCCCGGACGTGGTATAGCCCGTCCGACTCGAGCTGGCCCGGGGTGAACCCGACGGCCACCCGGGACGGCAGGCCCACCGCCCGGGCCATGACGGCGTAGGCGCCGGCGAACTGCTGGCAGTAGCCCTTCTTGGTGTGGAAGAGGAACTGGACCAGGGCGTCGTTGGCGTCGCTCGGTGCCACGTCCAGGCTGTAGGTGAAGTTCCGCCGGAAGAACTCCTGGAGGGCCAGGGCCTTCCCGTACGGCGTGGCCTCTCCCTTCACCACCTGCCGGGCCAGCGCGGCGATCGACGACGGGAGGTTGGCGGGCAGGCTGAGGTAGCGGGCCAGGGTCGGGGCGTGGGGGTCGACCCTGGCCTGGTCGAGCTCCCTCGCCGTCAGGTCGGGGACCTTGGAGCTGACCGTGTAGGTGAGCCCGTTCGTGGTGGTCGACGGGGCGATGAGGCTGGCCGACTCGGCGTTGTAGCTGACGCCGGGGACGCCGGTGACCTGGACCGGGCGGAAGGCGGCAGGCAGCCAGACGCTGGACAGCCGCGTGATCGTGTACGTCTGGTCGAAGGTGGTCCCCGCTCCTGGCCCTCCGCCGTCGGACGGGAGGGTCGGGCTGGCCCGGCGGTACGAGTCGTTGGCCGACCACACCTCCCCGTTGAAGGTGTCGAGGGCGGTCAGCCTCCAGTAGCTGCGCACCGCCGACGAGACCGTGAACACCTCGACCTTGGACGGCTGGAGCAGCTCGGCCCGGATGTTGACCAAGGGGCTGATCGCTGTCCGCTCGGACCCCCCGAGCCCGCCGTTGTGCCAGTTGACGAGGGGGGTGGCGCCCGCTCCGGGCAGGGCCGGCCCCACCAGCACGCCTCCCACCACGGCCACCATCGACAGGCCGGCCCCGACGGAGAGGAGGAGGGCCCGCCCGCCCGCACGGGTGCCTCCCGGGCCCCTTCGCCGGGTGCCGAACCACGCCAGCGACGAGGCACGGTCCTCCACCTCCACCAGCAGGAGGAAGGCCAGGACGGCGGCGATCCAGACGGCCACGGCCACGGACCGCCCGGCTGCCACCCCGAGGCCGGCGGTGAAGATGAAGACGGCGAAGCTGGGGAGGACCCCTTCTATGACAGTGCCCACCCGGAAGGCGGCCGAGTCGGCCAGCGCGGCTGCCCCCCCGATCCCGACCATGGCCAGCCACAGGAACCCCGGCGTGGCGGGGGCCGGCGCGCTCACCGCCTGGAAGTCGATGCGGGCCTGAGCCAGTGCTGACGTCACGGCGTTCCAGGTCTGCCCGTCGGGGATCCCCCAGGCGGTGGCGCCGGGGAACACGACCCAGAGGGCCACGAGAAGGATGCCCAGGGCGCTGGCCGGCGCCCCGAGGAAGGCGGGGCAGCGGATCCGCCGCAGGCCCCAGGCCAGGGCGTGGGCGGCCACCGCGGCGACGAGGACGGGGACGAGGTAGCTGTTCCCCTCGAACAGCCGGCCCAGGCCGACGGCCGTGACCACGGTGAGCACGGTGAGGGCGGCGGTGGCGGCCGCGCCGCCGGCCCGCGAGTCCCCGGCCCGCGTCCCGCTCACCCGACGCCGCCGAGCTCCCGGGCCTCGCC
>JBOGGR010000428.1:0-4398 GCA_050744025.1 Acidimicrobiales bacterium | reverse complement strand
GCGCCGGCCCTGCGGCCGTGCCCGCCGGCCACGCGGGCCTGCCCGGCGGCGCCGAGGCCATGGCCGGGGACCCGCTGGCGTCGTGGTTGGAGTCCACCTTGGGCGTGAGGGAGGTGGAGGGGCGTCTCGA
Source organism: Acidimicrobiales bacterium (assembly GCA_050744025.1). GTDB lineage: Bacteria > Actinomycetota > Acidimicrobiia > Acidimicrobiales > JAJPHD01 > JBOGGR01. The sequence goes on along the minus strand of JBOGGR010000428.1, from coordinate 4,268 downwards.
GCGCGCTGCACCCCGGCGCATCGGGGGAGCGGGAGGGGCGGCCGAGGAGCTGGCCGGGCTCACCGGCCTGGACCGGGCCACCTGCGCGGCCGCCATCGGGGACGGCCTCCTGGCCGGGGCCGAGGCGAGGCAGGCCGACACCGGGGACGCGCTGTTCGCCTTCCGCCTGCACCAGTTCCTGTCCCGGGGCTCGGCTCCCCTTGCCTCCCCCGAGCCCGAGGCCATTCGCCACGTGACCCTCGAGGCCCAGACGTTCGTGCCCCATGACCGCGACCGGGTCCTCCTGCCACTCGCGTTCTGCCGGGAGTGCGGCCAGGACTACTACGTGGTCGAGCGGGTGCACGCCGGCGCGGGCCCAGCGGGCCCCGGTGGCCACCAGCAGGATCCCGGGGGCGAGGCGGTGATCGGGCGCGAGGTGGGGGACCGCGACCACGTGGAGCACACCCGCAGGCTCGGGTTCCTGCACCTGTCGGGCACCGACCCCTGGCCCACCGGGCCGGAGGAGGTGGTGGCCCGCCTGCCCGAGGACTGGGTGGAGGAGGGCAGAGGTGGGCGCCGGGTGCGCGCCGACCGACGGGGGTGGCTGCCGGTGCCAGTCGTGGTCTGCCCCGACGGGAGGCTGCTCCCTCCTGGCCATCACGGCGAGGAGGTGGGCACCCTGGCCCACTTCGTGCCGGCGCCATTTCGCCAATGCCTGTCCTGCGGCGTGTCCTATCAACTCAGGGGACGCTCCTCGGACCTGGCCCGGCTGAGCACGCTCGGCCTGGAGGGCCGATCCACGGCCACGACCATGCTGTCGCTGGCCATCCTGCGTGAGCTCGGCGTGCGCCACCAGGGCGCCGGGGACGTCCAGGCCAAGGTCCTCACCTTCACCGACAACCGCCAGGACGCCTCGCTGCAGGCCGGCCACTTCAACGACTTCGTCCAGGTCTCCCTCTTGCGCTCGGCGCTGTCCCGGGCCCTCCAGGGCGCCGGTCCCGCCGGGCTCACCCATGACGGGCTGGCCCCCGCCGTCTTCGACGCCCTGGCGCTGCGCCTCGAGCGCTACGCCCTGGAGCCGGGGGCTCGCTACCAGGCCCTCAGCCAGACCGAGCAGGCCCTGCGGGACGTCCTCGGCTATCGCCTCTACGCCGACCTCCAGCGGGGCTGGCGGGTGACGGCTCCCAACCTGGAGCAGGTGGGCCTGGTCCGCATCGAGTACCAGTCGCTCCCGGAGGTCTGCGGGGACGCCTCGGTGTGGGCCGGGGCCCATCCGGTCCTCTCGGGGGCGGCGCCGCATGCGCGGCAGGAGATCTGCAGGGCCCTGCTGGACCACCTCCGCCGGGAGCTGGCCGTCCGTGTCACCTATCTCGGTCACGAGTGGCAGGAGGGGCTGCGCCAGCGGTCCTTCCAGCGCCTGATCCCGCCGTGGGCCCTGGACGAGGCCGAGCAGATGGAGGGGGCGACCTTCGCCTTCCCTCGGCCCCGCCGGCGGGGGGACAACCCGGCCTGGGTGTTCGTGTCGCCCATGGGCAGCTTCGGCTGGTACCTGCGTCACCGGGCCTTCGGCGGGAGCGTCGCCGGCGGGGAGCTCGGCCAGAGGGACGTGGCCGAGGTCATCTCCCAGGTCCTCGCCGCCCTGACGCTGGGCGGCCAGGTGGTGGCCGCCCTCCCGGCGCGGGACGAGGGGGACGTCCCCGGCTACCAGGTGGCGGCCGACGCCCTGCTCTGGGTGGCGGGCGACGGGACGGCCGCCCCTCCCGATCCCCTGAGGGTCCCCCGGGCCCCCGAGGGCGGGAGCCGGGTCAACCCGTTCTTCGTCGGCTTCTACCGCCAGGCGGCGGGCCAGCTGGAGGGGATCAGGGGCGCCGAGCACACCGCCCAGGTGCCGGCGGAGGTGCGCCGGGAGAGGGAGGACGCCTTCCGGGCGGGGCGGCTCAAGGCGCTGTTCTGCTCGCCCACCATGGAGCTCGGCATCGACATCGCCACCTTGAACGTGGTGGGCATGCGCAACGTGCCTCCCACCCCGGCCAACTACGCGCAGCGCTCGGGGCGGGCCGGGCGCTCGGGCCAGCCTGCGCTCATCACCACCTACTGCTCCACCGGGTCCAGCCACGACCAGTACTACTTCCGCCGCCCCACCCTGATGGTGTCGGGAGCCGTGCGCCCGCCCCGGCTGGACCTGTCCAACGAGGACCTGGTGCGGGCCCATGTGCACGCGCTGTGGCTGGCCGAGACCGGGTGCAAGCTCGGCCGGGCCATGAACGAGGTGCTGGACTGCTCGGGCGAGGTGCCGTCCCTGGACGTGACGGCCCCGGTGGTGGACGCCCTCCAGGATCCCCGGGCGAAGGAGCGGGCCCGGGACCGGGCCGAGGCCGTGCTGGCCCGCCTGGCCGAGGACCTGGAGCAGGCCGACTGGTACGGCCCGGGCTGGCTCGACGGGGCCCTCGGCCAGCTCCGGGCTCGCTTCGACGACGCCTGCGGGCGCTGGCGGGACCTGTACCGGGCGGCCAACGGGCAACGCGTGGCCCAGAACCGCGTCGTCGGCGACGCCTCCCGCTCCCGGGAGGACAAGGACGCGGCCAGGCGGCTGCGGGACCAGGCCGAGAGCCAGATCAGGCTGCTGTTGAACCAGGAGGGCTCGCCCACCCAGGCCGACTTCTACCCGTACCGCTACCTGGCCTCGGAGGGGTTCCTTCCCGGGTACAACTTCCCCCGCCTGCCGCTCTCGGCCTTCATCCCCGGGCGGCGGCGCCGGGGGGACCAGGAGTACCTGTCACGGCCGAGGTTCCTCGCCATCTCCGAGTTCGGGCCCCGCAACCTGATCTACCACGAGGGCTCTGTCTACGCAGTCGACCGCGTCATGCTCCCGGCCGGCCCGGGGGAGGGCCAGGGGGCCGGCGGCGAGCTGCCCGTCCTCACCGAGGCATCGGTGGCCTGCGAGGCCTGTGGCTACCTGCACCCCAAGCCCGGCGGCGTGGGCCCCGACCGCTGCCATCGCTGCGGGGTCGCCCTCGGCCACGACTACCCCGAGCTGTTCCGGATGGTGGGCGTGTCGACCCGGCGGCGCTCCCGGATCAACTCCGACGAGGAGGAGCGGCGCCGCCAGGGGTACGAGGTCCGCACCGCCTACCGTTTCGCCGAGGTCGACGGGCACCCGGTCGTGCGCATCGCCGAGGTGGTCGAGGGCGGCGGCGGCCAGCCTCTGGCCCGCCTGTCCTACGCCCACGCCGCCACGCTCTACCGGATCAACGTGGGCTGGACCAGGCGCAAGGACAAGGCCGAGGAGGGTTTCTACCTCGACCTCGACAAGGGACGTTGGGCCGGCCGCCCCGACGAGGAGGACCAGGACGTCCCCGAGCCCCTGTCGGCCGACGTCCGCCGGGTGATCCCCTTCGTCGAGGACCGGCGCAACTGCCTGCTGGTGGAGCCGGCTGCTCCCCTGACGGTGGCCGAGGCGGCGTCGCTCGGGGCCGCCCTGAAGCACGGGGTGCAGGCCGCCTACGACCTGGAGGACAGCGAGCTCGGCCTGGAGCTGCTGCCGGACGTGGCTCACCTCGGCCTGCGCCGCCCTCCGGTCGCCGACGGCCGGGACACCCCGTGGGTGCTGGCGGGCGCCGCCCCCCGCGTCCTGCTCCTCTACGAGGCGGCCGAAGGCGGCGCCGGCGTGCTGCGCCACCTGGTGGACGACACCGGCGCCATGGCCGAGGTGGCCCGCCGCGCCCTCGACCAGTGCCACTTCGACCCGTCCTCCGGGGAGGACCAGAGCCGGGCTCCGGGGGCGTCGGAGGACTGCGAGGCGGCCTGCTACGACTGCCTGATGAGCTACGCCAACCAGGTCCACCACCTGGTGCTGGACCGCCACCTCGTGCGGGACGACCTGGTGGCACTGGCCCGGGCGGAGGTGGCCGTCTCGCCCGGGCCTGCCGGCCGGGACCGCCACCTGGCCTCGCTGCTCGGACTCGCCGGGTCCGGTCTGGAGCGCGAGTGGCTCGAGCTCCTGGCGGCTGGCGGCTGGCGCCTGCCGGACCAGGCGCAGCGACTGCTCGCCGCGGCCGGGACCCGGCCCGACTTCACCTACGACGCCGCCCACGTGGCCGTCTACGTGGACGGCCCGGCCCACGACCACCCGGAGCGGGCCGGACGGGATGCCGCCGCAGAGGCGGCTCTGGAGGACCAGGGCTGGCAGGTCGTGCGCTTTCCGGCCAGAGGTGGGTGGGCCGCCACGCTGGCCTCCCACCCCGGGGTGTTCGGGGCCGGACGGGCAGAGACGTCCGGCGGGCCCGCCA
>JBOGGR010000427.1:0-4826 GCA_050744025.1 Acidimicrobiales bacterium | reverse complement strand
GCGGGGATCTGGCCGGCGAAAGCGGCCCCGGCATCGGGCCGCCCCGACGGGTACCCGGCGGGGCGGGCGAGCAGCGATGTGGTCGCCCCCGGCTCCAGCGTGCCGGTCACCGCCGCCTCTCCCGAGGCGGCGGCCGCGGCTGCGACCGGGGTGGGAGCCGGCTCCGTCCCGGCCCCGTCCCGCCATGCGGCCGACGCGATGAGATGGGCGCCGGCGCTCCCCGCCGCTACGGGGCCGGGCCCTGGAGGGGCGGGGAGGCCCTCCTCCACCAGCGCGTCGTTGCGGAGCAGGGCGCGGCGCAGGCCGGCAGCCGTCTCGAAGCGAGCCGACGGGTCCTTGGCCAGGGCACGCAGGACGACGGCCTCGAGCCAGCCGGGGACGTCAGGCCGGATGGAGGACGGTGGCGGAGGTGGCTCCCGGAGATGCTTCATCGCGAGGGCGATATCGCTGTCCGCCTCGAACGGGGGCCGCCCGCACAGCATCTCGTAGACGACGATGCCGAGGGCGTAGACGTCCGTCCGACCGCTCGAGGGGCCTCCCTCGATCTGCTCGGGGGCGAGATAGCGGGCCGTACCGACGGTGGCGTTGGTCTGGGTCAGATCCTCGTCGAGGACCGCCTTGGCGATGCCGAAGTCCGTCACCTTCACCACCCCGTCCGCGGTGACCAGGATGTTGGCCGGCTTGACGTCCCGGTGGACGAGGCCGGCCCGGTGGGCGAACGCGAGCGCCGCCGCCACCTGGGCCCCGATCCCGACGGCGCGGTCGACGGCCAGCGCCCCCTCACGGTCCAGCACCTCCCGCAAGCTCACCCCCTGAACGCGCTCCATGACGATGAAGCTGTCAGGCCCGTCGGTGCCGGTGTCGAACACGGCCACGACATTCGGGTGGCCGAGGCGCGCCGCGGCCACCGCCTCCCGCCGGAACCGGCGCATGGCCTGGTCCTGGCGGGCCACATGGGGGAGGGGCATCTTGACGGCCACCGGGCGGGCCAACAGGGCGTCGCGTCCCTCCCACACCTCGGCCATGCCGCCCGAGGCGATGAACGAGACCAGGTGGTAGCGGCCCGCCAGGACTCGTCCGATCCGTCCGGTCCCGTCCGGTCCCGCCTCGGTCATCGGCCCACGGTACCGGGCGCGCCTCTGGAGTCCCGGGCGCGCCCGGTCAACCGGAGACGAGTCGGACCACCCCGGACACGGCCCGGGCGGCGGCCGGCACGGCCTTGGCGACGGTGGGCACGGCTCGGGCGGCGGCCCGTCCCCGACGACCACCGGTCACCGCAGCGCCACGGCCCCGCTGCTTCGCCCGCTCGTCGGCCAGGGCCGCCTGGGCGCTGGCCACCCGGGACCGCAGGCGACGCTGGCGCCGGCTGGCTCGGGCCGATGCGACCTGGTCGAGGATCAGCGCCGCCGCGATGCCGGCCAGCCAGCTGTCCTTGGCCACGACCACCCCCTGGGCGCTCGGGCGCATGCTCCCCTCCCGGTGGAGAGCGGGCGTCCGGGCATACATGCCGAGCAGGCTCCCGGAGAAGGCCGCCAGCCCGAGCCCGGCAAGCCCGGACGGGACGAACGGGGCGAGCAGGACCCCGCCGAGGGCAATCTCCCCGGCCGCCAGGACCTGGCCGAAGCGTCGCGGCCCGAGCCGCTCGAAACCGGGGTAGGCCCCCGTGGCCATGCCGTGCAGGCGCCGGGCATGCTCGTCGGCCATGCCGACGTGGGACAGACCGGACTCCAGGATGAACGTGCCCGCAGCCAGGCGGAGGGGAACGTGGGACGCACGGAACCTCATGGGACCTCCCGGTAGCGGTGTGGCTGGCTGGCCACCATGCCGATGGCCTACCCGCCTGGGCAGCGGGGCAATCGTCGTCGAGGCGTCCTCAAGGAGGAGCCTGAGCAGCGAGCAGAGCGGCCGGGAGGTCGACCGGGGCGATCCCGAGGCGCCGGGCAGCCACCGCGACGTACCCCTCGTCGTGATCGGCCAGGATCGACCGGCAGCCCAAGGCTCGCGCCGCCTCCCCCGTCGTGCCCGACCCGCACAGCGGGTCGAGGACCACGTCCCCCTCCTCGAGGACCATCTGGAGCAGAGTCTCGAACACGCGCCGGGGCTTCTGTGCCGGATGGCCGGTCTGCTCGTCCCGGCCCACGAAGCCCACGAGCAGGGATTCCTCGATCACGTCCAGGTGGCCCTCGATCACGCTGGGCGGCCCGGGCAGGTAACGCAGCTTGCCCTGCCGCTGCTTCTCCTCCTGCCGCTCGTTCAGGAAGTGCTCGGGGTGGAGACGGGCCCCCGGCCGGGCCAGGTGCAGGCAGGTCATCTGGGCCGACCGCCACCCGCGGATCACCGAGGGGTTGTTCTTGTAGTACCAGGTGAGCCACGCCACCAACGACAGCCCCACGGGCAGGCGGTCGACGTGGCGGGCCACGATCTCGGGGAACCCCCAGAGATAGACGTGCTCCCCCACGGCCGCCGACTGCTCCAGCAGGCGGGCCACGAACGCGTCGTAGTCGTCCCTCACCCCCCCCACGCCCTTGTTGTACCAGGGGTCCAACATCGTGCACCGGACGTCGAGGCCGGTCCGCAGGCACAGGTCGAGCGTTTCGTGGGCATCCATCGCGGGGAGCAGGGCGATCCCGTGACGGCCCAGGGACCCCCTGATCGCGGCTGCAGCCTGCTCTGCGGCAACTCGACCGGTCAGGGGACGAACAGCCACGGGGCCACCGTACAGCCGGGGAGCTCAGCTTCGGACTGAGGTTCCCGTCTGGACTGTCAGCGGTCTCGACCACGACAGCGTCGTCGGCTGCGACAACATCGCACCGTGCTCGAACCGCCTGTGAGCAGGCACTTTGCGGGCGCCAGGGTTCCACCACGATGCCGCCGTTATCCTTGCCGTGGTGAGGCCTCCCGCCAACAGCCGCTCGGCCGTCGGTCGCGTGCTGATCGCCCTTGGTGCCTTCGGGCTGGTGACCGGTGCGCTCAGGCTCCTCACCGGCGCGGGGAGTCCCCCGGAGGCTGGCGGCTGGCGGGAGCTGTCAGGCCCGGATCTCAGGTAGGGGCCGGGCGCGGTGAGGGCGGTGGTGATCGGGGCGGGTGCAGTCGGGAGCCGGGCCGCCCGGCAGCTCGCCTCCACCGCAGGGCTGCTCAGCTTGACTGTCGTCGAGCGTGACCGGGCCCGCGGGGCGATGGTGGCCGAGGCGCTGGGCCCTCCTGCCGTCGCGGCTACGTGGGCCCCGGATCTGGTGGCTGGGGCTGACGTGGTGATCCTGGCCAACCCCGGCCGGCAACGGCCCATGGCCGAGAAGGCGCTCGAGGCAGGGGCCCACGTCGTCTCGGTGGCCGATGACTTGGCCGAGGTCCGGGAGCTCCTGGCGCTGGACTCCGAGGCCAGGGCGCGATCGCGCCACCTGGTGGTGGGGGCGGGGTTCTCGCCGGGGCTGACCTGCCTGCTGGCTCGCCACGCGGCTCAGGCTCTGGACCGGGTGGACGAGGTGCGGGTGGCCCGGCTCGGCACCGGGGGGCCGAGCTGCGCTGCCAGCCGCCGCCGGGTGCTGGCCGGCCCGGGCCTCGACTGGCGGCTCGGCGGCTGGCGCCACCTCCGGCGGGCCTCGGGCCGGGAGCTGTGCTGGTTCCCCGATCCGGTTGGGGGCCGGGACGTCTTCGCCGGGCGTCTTCCCGATGCCCTGCTCCTGGCTGCCGCCTTCCCCGAAGCCCGGCGAGTGACGGCCCGGGTGGCGAGCTCGCGGCGAGAGCGGTGGCTCGGCAACTTCCCGGCTGCCGGCCGGACCCGGTCGGAGGGGAACTTGGGCGCGGTGCGAGTGGAGGTGAGGGGGGTCCGCGAGCAGACCCCGGACGCGGTCGTGCTCGGGGCGGTCGACCGTCCGGCGGTGGCCGCAGGAGCGGTTGCCGCCGTGGCTGCCAATTGGACCGCCACCCGCCGCCTGGCCCGGTTCGGTGCCGCCGGGTTGGCCGAGCTGGTGCCCGAGCCGGCGCCGTTCCTGCGTGATCTGGCCGAGCGGGGCGTGCGGGCGGCCGCGTTCGACCCGGAGGGGCGGGGGCCTTCCGGCGCGGGCACTGGGGTCGGAGTGGGTCATGAGCCGCCGCCCTTCTAGGCCAGCGCCTTCGGACCCCGCCTCGCCAGGGGCCCCGGGCTCTTGGGCCCGCCCCGGGCGGAGCGTGGGGGGACCCGCCCGCGATCCGGGGACAGGTGGCCCCCGAAGCCAGCGCGCCGAGCGCGTTGAGGGAGGGGCTCCAGCCGGGCCCCGGGCGAAGGCCATGGCAAGGCTCCGGACGGGGGGCACCCCAGACCCTGACGACAGCCGCGGGCCCGAGGCGGAGGTGCCGCCTCCTCGCAACGGCCGGGGCACGGCGGCCCTCTGCTGCGGTCTGGTGAGCCTCCTGTGCATGGCCCTGCTCCCCCCTCTGGGCCTGGTCTTTGCCGTGGCCGCCGTTGTCCTTGGGTTCCTGGGCCGGGCCCGGGCCCTCCGAGGGGAGGCGACCAACGGCACGTCGGCGTTGCTGGCCATCGTCATCGGCTTCATCGGCCTCGTCGTGTCCGGCATCATCCTCGGGTCCGAGGGCGTGTTCGTGGCTGGTCACCCAGGGCAGATCAACGAGATCGCGCATTGCGTGGCTCACGCGACCACCCAGCATGCACGCTCGCTCTGCCAGCAGAAGTTCACCAAGCTGATCCAGGGCCACCGGTGACGGCATCGCGACCAGCCCGCCACGACGGTAGAGTTGGCGGGGCCCGGGGACGGGGACGTAGCTCAGCTGGTAGAGCACCTGCTTTGCAAGCAGGGGGTCGGGAGTTCGAGTCTCCTCGTCTCCACCAT
>JBOGGR010000426.1:0-8151 GCA_050744025.1 Acidimicrobiales bacterium | reverse complement strand
GACGTGGCCCGTGTCGCCGGCGCCCGCGCCGCCGGCGCCCGCGCGGCGGCCAGGACCGAGGTGGTGGTCCCGGTGCGAGCCGGTCTCGACGTGGGCGGCGGGTACCACTCCCCCCAGGTGGAGGTGGACGTGCGCCTCAACACCAACGAGTCGCCGGTGCCCCCGCCTCCCGGCTGGCTGGACGCCTTACGGGACGCCCTCGGCTCGCTGGACCTCCACCGCTATCCGGACCGGCGGGCCTCGGCCCTGCGCTGCGCCCTGGCTGACGTCCACGGCGTGGCGCCCGAGCAGGTCTTCTGCGCCAACGGCTCGAACGAGGTGCTCCAGTGCCTGCTGCTGGCCTACGGGGGGGCCGGCCGGACGGTCGTCACATTCGAGCCCACCTACGCGCTCCACACCCACATCGCAAGGATCACGGGCACCGGCGTGGCGGCGGGGGAGCGCCGGCCCGACTTCACCCTCGACCTCGACGAGGCGCGCCGGCTCCTGGCATCGGCCCGGCCCACTGTCACCTTCCTTTGCTCCCCCAACAACCCGACCGGCCTGGCCGACCCTCCCGAGGTCATCCGGGAGGTGGTGGCCCGGGCGCCGGGGCTGGTGGTGGTGGACGAGGCGTACGGGCAGTTCTCGCCGTGGTCGGCGCTGACCCTTCTCGGGGAGGGTGGCGGGGAAGCCTCCCGACGGCTCGCCGTGGTGCGGACCTTCTCCAAGACCTGGGCCATGGCCGGCGCCCGGCTCGGCTACCTGGTGGCTCCGGAGCCGGTCGTGGCCGCCGTGGAGGCCGTGGTCCTGCCCTACCACCTGGACGCCGTCAAGCAACTGGCCGGGCGCCTGGCTCTCTCTTTCGGCGCCGAGATGCAGGACCGGGTGGCGATGCTCGTGGGGGAGAGGGCCAGGCTGGCGGCGGGCCTCCAACGGCTCCGGGTGGAGACGTGGCCGTCGGACGCGAACTTCATCCTGTTCCGTCCGCTCGCACGGGAGGGGAGGGAGGTGTGGCAGGGGCTGCTCGACCGATCCGTCCTGGTCCGGGACTGCAGCAGCTGGCCCCGCCTGGCAGGGTGCCTGCGGGTCACGGTCGGCACCCCGGCGGAGGACGACCGGTTCCTCGTCGCCCTGGCCGAGGTGCTCGAGGGACCGGCCCGGTGAGGGGCGCCCGGCGGGCGGCGCGCTCCCGGGAGACCCGGGAGACTACGGTCGACTGCACGCTCGACCTGGACGGCTCGGGTGAGACGGACGTCAGCACGGGCCTTCCCTTCTTCGACCACATGGTGGCCCAGCTCGGGCGCCACAGCGGCTTCGACCTGTCCCTCACCGCCCGGGGGGACCTCGAGGTCGACTCCCACCACACCGTCGAGGACGTCGGCATCGTCCTGGGGGAGGCGCTGGCCGAGGCGGCCGGGGACAGGGCTGGCATCAGGCGCTTCGCGTCCGTGGCGGTCCCCCTGGACGAGGCCCTGGTGGAGGTGGCCCTGGACCTGTCGGGCCGGCCCTACCTGCACTACGCCGTGACGGTGGCCGAGGATGCCGTCCCTCTCGGGAGCCCGCCCTTCGAGGCCCAGCTGGCGGAGGAGTTCTGGCGGGCCTTCGCCACCTCGGCCCGGCTGACCCTCCACGTGCGCCTGGCCAGCGGGCGCAACACCCACCACATCCTGGAGGCCAGCTTCAAGGGGGTGGCCCGGGCCCTACGGGACGCCCTCCGGCTGGAAGGCCCGGGGGTTCCGTCGACCAAGGGGGTCCTCCGGTGATAGCCGTCCTGGACTACGGGATCGGCAACCTCAGGTCGGCCCAGAAGGCCATCCAGCGGGTGGGGGGCGTCGCCGTCCTCGCCAACAGCCCCCGGGAGGCGGAGGGGGCGGCGGGAGTGGTCCTTCCCGGAGTCGGTGCCTTCGGGGCCAGCCGCGCCGCCCTGGCCCGCACCGGGCTGGACCGGGTGGCGCTGGAGTCGATCGAGGCCGGGGTGCCGTTCCTGGGGGTGTGCATCGGCTTCCAGCTCCTCCACGAGGGATCGGAGGAGGCCCCTCTGGTGGCGGGGCTGGGCGTGCTCGGGGGGCGGGTCCTGGCCCTGCCGGACGGCGTCAAGAGGCCTCAGATGCAGTGGAACCTCGTGGAGCCGGTGGACCCGTCCCCGGGCACGCCCGGCCCCCCGAGCCCCCCGGGCACGCCCGGCCCCCCGAGCCCCGCGAGCACGCCCGGCCCCCCGGGCACGCCCGGCCCCCCGAGCCGCCCGAGCCGGCTGGTCGAGAGCCTGGGCCCCGAGCCGTGGGCCTACTTCGTCCACTCCTACGCCGTCGAGGCCGGACCGGACACGGTCGCAACGTGCGACTACGGCGGACCGGTGGTGGCCGCCGTGGAGCGCGGCCCGCTGTGGGGCACCCAGTTCCACCCCGAGAAGTCGGGACCTGTGGGCCTTGGCTTGCTCGCGGCGTTCGTCCAGCTCTGCGGGGCCGCGGCGCAGGAGGCGCCCGCCCCCGTCCCTGGCCTCGCGGCCGCCGGTCGATGACCTGTGGACCTCTACGCGGCCATCGATCTGAGGGGCGGGCGCTCGGTACGGCTCGTCCAGGGGGACTTCGCCCGGGAGCGGGCCTACGGCGATCCCCTGGGGACGGCAAAGGAGATGGTGGCGGCCGGCGGCCGGCGCCTCCACGTGGTCGACCTGGACGCGGCCCGGTCGGGCAAGCCAGTCAACCGGGAGGTGGTTGCCGCCATATCGGCCGAGGTCGGCCCGGCCGGCGTGTTCGTCCAGGCGGGTGGCGGGATAAGGGACGAGGCCGGCGCCGACGCCCTGCTCCGCTGCGGGGTGGCGCGGGTGGTGGTGGGCACGGCGGCCCTGGAGCAGCCCGGCCTCGTCCGGCGGCTGGCCCGCCGCCACCCGGGGAGGGTGGCCATCGGGCTCGATCACCGGCGGTCAGGAGCGACCATCACCGGACGTCCGGCGCCGGCGGACGAGCCGGCCGCGTCGGTGGCGAGCGCAGAGGTCGCCCTCCGGGGCTGGACCCGGCCGTCCGGGGAGAGCCTGCTGGACGTCCTCTCCAGGTTCGACGACGTAAGGGTGGGGGCGGTGGTCATCACCGACATCGCCAGGGATGGCACGCTGGCCGGGCCCGACTTGGCCGGGCTGTCCGCCGTCCTCGCGTCCACCTCGCTCGAGGTGATCGCGTCGGGAGGGGTGTCCTGCGTCTCCGACCTCGTGGCGCTGGCCGGGCTGGAGAGGGGCGGCCGTCGACTGGCCGGGGTCATCGTGGGCATGGCCTTTCGGGAGGGCCGGCTGAGCGTGCAGGAGGCGGTCGCCGCGTGCGAAGCGTCCGGGTGATCCCGTGCCTCGACGTGGACGGCGGCCGGGTCGTGAAGGGCGTCGGCTTCGAGGGCCTCCGCGACGCCGGGGACCCGGCCGAGCTGGCCGCGCGCTACGACGCGGAAGGAGCTGACGAGGTGGTCTTCCTCGACATCGGCGCCTCCGCCGGCGGGCGGGACACCTTGGTCGACGCCGTGCGGCGCACGGCCGAGGTGATGTTCATCCCCCTCACGGTGGGAGGCGGCGTCCGCTCCGTGGAGGACGCCCGCCGCCTGCTCCGAGCCGGGGCCGACAAGGTAGCCGTGAACACCAGCGCAGTCCTGCGGCCCGCCCTGGTGGCGGAGCTGGCCGCCGAGTTCGGGTCCCAGTGCGTGGTCGTGGCCATCGACGCCAAGTCCCGGCCGGGCGGGGCCGGCGGCCGGGGCGCCGGAGTCCCGGGGGACACCGCCGCCACCGCTACTGCCGCCGCCACCGCTACTGCCGCCGCCGCCACCACCACCACCAGCGTCGCCGCTCACGCCGCCGGCGGCGCCACTGGGGAAGAGGCCACCGCCTGGGAGGTCCACACCCACGGGGGCCGGCAGGGGTCCGGCGTCGACGCCGTCTCGTGGGCGGTCGTCTGCCAACGCCTGGGTGCGGGCGAGATCCTGGTCACGTCCATGGACCGCGACGGCACAGGGAAGGGCTTCGACCTGGCCCTGACCCGGGCGGTGGTGGAGGCATGCAACGTGCCGGTGGTGGCGAGCGGGGGCGTCGGCCACCTGGACCACCTGGTGGCCGGGGCCCGCGAGGGAGGGGCCGACGCGGTGCTGGCCGCCTCCATCTTCCACTACCGCGAGCACACCGTGGCCGAGGCCAAGGCCCACCTGGCTGCCGCCGGCATCGCCGTGCGGCCGGTCGCCGGGCGCCCGGTCGCCGTGCGACCGGGCGGCGGGCGCTGAGGCCGGCGGTCGGACCCGTGGCCCGAGCCCCGGTGGAGGTGCCGTCCCCCGCCGGCGCCAACCCGCCCACCTCCCTCCTGGTCGACGAGGAGGGGAACGTGGTCACGGCCCTCGACGCCGGGCGGCTCCGGAGCCGGATAGGGGACGGCCGGCCATTCTGGCTCGACCTCTTCCGGCCGGGGCCGGCCGAGTACCGGCTCCTCTCCGACGCCTTCGGCTTCCATCCTCTCGCCGTCGAGGACGCCGAGCACTTCGGCCAGCGCCCCAAGCTCGAGGACTACGACGACTTCGTCTACCTCGTCCTCTACGGCGCCGACCCGGAGGGCGGGCGCCTGGTCGAGGTCCACTGCTTCTTCTCGCCCCACTACCTGGTGACCGTGCACCGGGACGACTGCCCATCCTTCGCCGAGCTGCGGGACCGCCACTGCCGGCGCCGGGTCCCCGTCACCGACGAGCTGTCGCTCCTGTACCGGGTCGCCGATGGCCTGGTGGACAGCTTCTTCCCGGTACTGGCCCAGTACGACGACAAGGTGGACGCCGTCCAGGACGACATCCTGGTCCGCCCCAGGGAGGAGCAGCTGGGCCGCCTGTTCGACATGAAGCGCTCGCTGCTCGGCCTGCGCAAGGTCCTCGGGCCACAGCGGGACCTGTTCGCCTCCCTGCTGGCCGGCGCGTCCGAGCTCCCTGGGATGACGCCGGACAGCGAGCGGTACTTCCGCGACGTCTACGACCATCTCATCCGCATCGGGGACCTGGCCGACAGCTACCGGGATCTCGTGAACGGGGCCATGGACGTGTACCTGTCTACCGTCTCCAACCGCCTCAACCAGGTGATGAAGCAGCTCACGATCATCGCCACGGTGTTCCTGCCGCTCAGCTTCGTCACCGGGTTCTTCGGCCAGAACTTCGGCTGGATGGTCGACCGGCTGGGCGGCCTCCCGGTCTTCCTCGGGGCCGGGATCGGGACCGAGCTGTTCGCCGTCACCCTCCTCGTCGTCCTGGGCAGCCGCCGGGGCTGGGTCGGCGGGGGGTAGCAGCCCCCGCCACCCCGCCACCCGCCACCTGGCCCACCGTGCCGCCCGGGCCACCGGGGTCGATCGCCATCCGCCGAGCCGGTACGGTCAGGGAGTGGTGCCCGACGTCCAGAGCCCGAAAGGGCCCAAGCAGCCCATCACGATGCTTGCCGACCGCGTGCTGGTGCAGATCCCCCAGGCCGAGGGGGAGCGCCGGTCCCGGGCCGGGATCCTGATCCCGGCCACGGCCCAGGTGTCCAAGCGCCTGGCCTGGGCCGAGGTCGTGGCCGTCGGCCCCCACGTTCGGACCATCAAGGCCGGCGACAACGTCCTCTTCAACCCCGAGGACCGCTACGAGGTCGAGGTCCAGGGCGAGGACTACCTGATACTGAGGGAGCGCGACATCCACGCCGTCGCGAGCGAGCGCATCGACGGCGGCACCGGGCTCTACCTGTGAGCGGAGCGCCGGCCGGCCCCGGGGCTCGGTTCGTGGCCACGCCGCTCGTCGCCGACGAGGCCGTCGTCTCAGAGGTGCGGTTCGGCGCCGACGGGCTGGTGCCTGCCGTGGTCCAGGACCGGGCCAGCGGTGCCGTCCTCATGCTGGCCTGGATGGACGAGGCGGCGCTGCGCCGGACGCTGTCGACGGGCCGGAGCTGGTTCTGGAGCCGCAGCCGCCAGGAGCTGTGGTGCAAGGGCGAGACCTCGGGCGACCGCCAGTGGCTCAGGCAGGCCAGGCTCGACTGCGACGGCGACGCCGTGCTGCTCGTGGTCGACCAGGAGGGCCGGGGCGCCTGCCACACCGGCGATCCGACCTGCTTCTCCCGTTCGCTGGCGGCAGTTTCGAGGAACAGCCGCTCGTGAGCCACACCCCCTCGCCCACCCTCGATCGCTTCCTCGACCTGGCGGCCGGCCACACGGTGGTGCCGGTCTGGCGGGAGATGATGGCCGACACGCTGACCCCGGTGGCCGCCTTCATGCGGGTGGTGGGGGAGGGGTCCGGCTTCCTCCTCGAGTCGGTGGAGGGGAGCGAGCGGTGGGGGCGGTTCTCCTTCGTGGGCCGCCACCCGTCTGCGACCCTGGTGGGAAGGGGCCGGGATCTGTCCGTGGAGGGGCGGCTGGTGGGAGGGGCGTCGGTGCCCCTCGGTGACGGGGTGCTGTCCGCCCTCGACGCGGTCCTGGCTGCCTACCGGTCGCCGGCGCTGCCCGAGCTGCCCCCACTGCACGGGGGCGTGGTCGGCTACCTCGGCTACGACGTGGTGAGGGAGGTGGAGCGCCTGCCCGCCGTGCCGCCCGACGACGCCGGGCACCCGGACGCCGTGCTGTCGGTCATCGGGCAGCTGGCGGCGTTCGACCACTGGCGCCAGCGGGTCGTTCTCATCGACAACGTCGTCGTGGAGC
The DNA here is from genome assembly GCA_050744025.1 of Acidimicrobiales bacterium. Classification (GTDB taxonomy): domain Bacteria; phylum Actinomycetota; class Acidimicrobiia; order Acidimicrobiales; family JAJPHD01; genus JBOGGR01. The sequence continues at coordinate 1,507 of JBOGGR010000426.1, read as the reverse complement.
CGGGCTGGGGGCGCCAGGAGCTCGCCGGCGCGTGGGAGGGGGCGGGCCGGCGGCTGGACGCCATGGCGAACGAGCTGGGCCGGCCCCTCTTCCCGTCCCTGGCCGCGCTCGTGCCCCCTCCGGTCCCAGGAGAGGAGGCGCCGGCTGTACGGCGCACCGTCTCCAGCGCCCAGTACCAGGCCGCCGTGGCCGTGGCGAAGGAGCACATCGTCGCCGGGGACGTCTTCCAGGTGGTGCTGGCCCAGCGCTTCGACCTGGACCTGCTGGCCGACCCCTTCGACGTGTACCGGGTGCTGCGCCAGGTCAACCCCAGCCCGTACATGTACTTCCTGCGCCATCCCGCCGTCACCGTGGTCGGGTCCTCCCCCGAGCCGATGGTGCGCATGCTGGACGGTCGGGTCGTCTCCCGGCCGATCGCCGGCACCCGGCGGCGGGGGCGGACCGAGGAGGAGGACCGGCGCATGGCTGCCGAGCTGGTGGAGGACCCGAAGGAGCGGGCCGAGCACGTGATGCTGGTCGACCTGGCGCGCAACGACGTCGGCCGCGTCGTGTCCTACGGCACCGAGACCGTGGACGAGCTGATGACCCTGGAGCGCTACAGCCACGTCATGCACCTGACGTCGCAGGTGTCGGGCAGCCTCCGGCCGGATCTCGGCCCAGTCGCCGTCCTGCGGGCCACCCTGCCGGCCGGGACGGTGTCGGGGGCGCCCAAGGTCCGGGCCATGGAGATCATCGACGAGCTGGAGCCCACCAAGCGAGGGCCCTACGCGGGGGTGGTGGGCTACCTCGACTTCTCGGGGAGCCTCGACACGGCCATCGCGATCCGCACCATGGTCGTGTCCCCCGGCGGGCGGGCCTCCGTCCAGGCCGGGGCCGGCATCGTGGCCGACAGCGACCCGGCCGCGGAGGACCGAGAGTGCGCCAGCAAGGCCGCCGCCCTCCTCGCCGCCGTGCCCGCGGCCCGGCGCATGACGGCCGCCCGCCTGGGTTGGGAGGCCCGGGGCGTCGGGGGCCCCGGCGTGCCGGCCGGCGTGCCCGTCGGTGCGACATGACGGGCCCGGGAGGCCGGTCCGGCAGTGGAGCCGGCCCGGGAGGCCGGTCGGAGAGCGCAGCCGGCCCGGTCGCCGACTACGAGGCCCTGCGCCACGGCGTAGGGGCGGTGCGGGTGGAGCGGGACGTGGTCGCGGTGTCCGGCCCCGAAGCCGTCGGCTACCTCCAGGGCCAGCTGAGCCAGGACGTCGCCGGGCTGGGCCCGGGGGAGTCGGCCCCCTCCCTCATCCTTCAACCTCAAGGAAAGGTCGATGCTTGGCTGCGGGTGACCAGGACGGGCGAGGACGCGGTCGTGCTCGACGTCGAGGGTGGTTGGGGGGAGGCGGTGGCGGCCCGCCTGGCCCGCTTCAAGCTGCGCAGCAGGCTGGAGATCATCTCTCTCGACTGGCGGTGCGTGGCCCTGCGGGGGCCCGGGGCGGTCGCAGCGGCCGCCGGCGCCGGCGGTGGCGGCCCGGAC
>JBOGGR010000425.1:0-18747 GCA_050744025.1 Acidimicrobiales bacterium | reverse complement strand
CGAGGTGGCGGCTCCCGAGCTGAGCTTCGAAGAGGGCCAGGGCCAGCTCCCCGGTGAGGGTCGTTCCTTCCCGCAGCGGCTCGTGGGGGGACCGGCGCCGGCGCTCGCTTCCCGCCGGCCCGGCCGGCCATGCGGCCACCGTCTCCACGAAGTGGCGGTCGACCGGCTCCTCTACCAGCTCTGCCGGGACGGTCACCGGCCGAGCATAGGGCCGCGACTCACGGCGACGCCTCGGCCAGCCGCTCCGGGTCTGCGCCTCGCTGCGCTGCTTCCTCTCGGCCGGCTACCGGCCGATCGGAGCCGAGGTGCTCCTCCTGCACCAGGACGGGTGAGGGCGCACCGCCCGAGGACTGGTCCCCCGCCGCTGGGGTGGTCCCGCTGAGTGCTTCGGCTGGGGTCCGGCGAGCTCGCCTCGCCGACGCGGCCTTCCCCTCCCCAGTTCCAGCTCTCGGCGGTGCCATGCTGGGGCCCGGTGATCCAGCAGGCGGAAGAGCGCTCGGAGCCGGCCAGGCACCGCACGAGGCGGGGTGATCCGTGGAGCTGCTGATCGCCCGCAATCCCGACCCGGAGTCGAGCCTGGCCTACCTGCTGCGCCTTCCTCTCGGAGGTGGGACCGTGTTCCGCACCTCCGGCACGTGGCCACGCACCAAGGCCCTCTACTGCTACCCGGTGCCGGCCAGCGAATGGCCCGAGGATGCCGAGGTGGTCGAGCGGGTCCGCCTTCGCGCGTGCGAGCGGCGGGGCGCTGCCATCGAACTGGTCCTCGACCGGGCCCGGGAGAACCGCTCCCAGCTGGTGTTCACCATCGCCCGGGGCCGGGAGGCAGTGTTCTGGCAGTCACCGCGCACTCGCAAGCAGGCTCGCCCCAACGTGGCCACGCCCACGGCTCGGGCGTCGGGCATCGCCGAGCTCGAGATCGTGGTGGACTCACGCGAGCAGTACGCCTATCGCTTCGCCGGCAAGGCCGTGCGCACGGTGGCCCGGGCCCTTCCCTGTGGCGACTACGGCGTCACCGACGGGGGACGGCTGGTGGCGGTGGTGGAGCGCAAGTCGCTGCCCGACCTCGTCTCCAGCCTGATCACCGGGAGGCTGCGCTACGCCCTGGGCGAGCTCGCCACCTTGCCCCGGGCCGCCGTGATGGTGGAGGACCGCTACTCCCAGGTCTTCAAGCTGGAGCGCGGTCGCCCAGCCGCCGTCGCCGACGGCTTGGCGGAGTGCCAGGTGCGCTGGCCCAGCATCCCGATCGTGTTCGGCGAGACCCGGCCCCTGGCCGAGGAATGGACCTACCGGTACCTGGCCGCCGCCCAGGCCTGGGAGGCCACTGAGCCTGCTGCTCTCGCCCGCCTGGGCGGGGTGCATGCGGTGCTCCATGACGCGCCCGATGCTCCCGGTCCGTCGGCGTCGGAGATCCGGGCATGGGCGCGAGCCCATGGTATCGCCGTGCCCGCCCGGGGCCGCCTCCCGACCGAGGTCCGGGAGGCGTGGCGCGCCGGGCACCCGCCCAGCCCCCCCGGCCAACCACCCGGGCCGGCGTGAGCGGGACGGGAGGCCGGCTCCGGCCGCCCCTCGGGGCGGCGGCCTTGTGGGCGCAGGCCTCCTGGAGCGGGCTCACAGGCCGAGGGTCGCCTCGGCGTTCTCGTGAAAGACATGGTGCATGGTCGTCTCGTCGAAGCCGAGCTCGTCCCACTCCGACAGTATCCGCTCATATGTCATGCTCGGATGATCGCTGCCGAACATGATCTTCTCCCTCAGTCGGGAACGTATGTCGGCCCGAAGGCTCGGTGGGAAGTACTTGGGCGCCCATCCGGAAAGCTCCCAGTAGACGTTCCCCTTGTGCAGCGCCACGGCGGTCATCTCCTCGACCCACGGCCAGCCCGGGTGCGCAGCGATGATGGTGAGACTGGGGAAGCGGGCCGCCAACCGGTCCACGGCCATCGGATGAGCATGCATCAGCTCCGCGCCCATGCCTCCCGGCATGCCAGCTCCCATGCCGGTGGTGCCGACGTCCACCATCACGGGTACGTGGAGGCCGTCGATGGCCTCGAACAGCGGCGCCAGCGTTCTGTCGTCGACGGAGAAGTGACCCATGATCGGGTGGAAGTGGAAGCCGAGGACGCCATGCTCCTTCACCGCCGTCTCCGCCTCGGCAATCGCCGCTTTCCCCTTCAGCGGGTCGACCGCGCCCCAGGCCTGGATGAACACCTGAGGGTTGCGGTCCCTCATCTGGGCCACGTACGAGGACGTGCAGGGAGGGGCGCCGGTGAGTGACTCGATGTCGAAGGCCACGAGCACCGCCTCCACGCCCGCCGCCGCGACGTCCGCGGCCACCTCGTCCTCCTTCTTCGGGGCCCACGGCTTGGCCCAATACTTCGCCAGCGCGCCTACATAGGGTCCCTGCGAGCCGATCCAGACGTCCGTGCCCGGGTAGCAGTGCAGATCGATTCGTCTCATTCTGCCCCCTCATACCTACTGGAGTAGCTAGTATAGATCGGCCGCGAGGCGCACGACAGGTGGAGCGGCTGGCTCCGGGGGGGTAAGCTGCCCACCACGGTGCTAACCACAGGCGGTAGGAAACGGTGAGCGAGGGCCTGGATCCCGTCGAGCGGATGGTCGCCCTCGGCTTCTCCCAGTACGAGGCTCGCGCCTACCTGGGGCTGCTCGGGCAGGAGCCCATGACCGGCTACGCCCTTTCCAACGCGACGGGTATCCCCCAGCCCAAGGTCTACGAGACGCTCCGGCGCCTCGCCCGCAAGGGGGTCGCCGTGGCCGTCGGCGGGGAACCCGCAAGGTTCGTCGCCCTGCCTCCGAGCCAGCTGCTGTCCAAGCTCGACGTCGACTTCCGCCGCCGGCTGGCGGACGCCGAGGTCGGAATGATGCGGGCGATCGGCGACCGCGGTGGCGACGAGCCGCGCGTGCTGCCCAGCCTGAGCGACTGGGGGTCGATCGAGCGTCGTGCGGTCGAGCTGATGGACAAGGCGAGCCGCCATGCGTACGTCTCGATCAACTGCGACGAGCGGGCTGCGGTGATCGACGCCATCCATCGCGCCGACCGCCGGGGGATCCAGAGCGACATCCTCCATTTCGGCCCCGCCGCCTTGGAGGTCGAGCACGGCCGGTGCCTGCGCCACGAGAGCACCGAGCACGTCGTCTACCGACACCACCAGGCCCGCCACCTCGCCTTGGTGGTCGACGGGTCCCAGGTCCTGTGGGCGCTCACCGCTGATCAGGACCACTGGGACGCAGTGAGCGCCGACGACAGCCTGCTGGCGGCCGCTGTCAAGGGTTACGTCCGCCACGACATCTACGTCCAGCAGATCGCCAAGGACTTCGGCGGGCTGCTGGAGGAGCGGTACGGGCCCGGGCTCGAGGAGCTCGTGGTGCCCACGGCACCCGCCACCGATCCGTCGCTGGCGGCTGTCAAGCCGCGGGGCCGGGCCCGCACGGCCTGAGATCAGGGGCACGGCCGCCCAGGGCCACCGAGAGCCAAGAGCGATGGCACTGGCCTGGTCGTCGCCCCTCGGGCGAGTTCGAGCCCGCCTAGCCATGGCCATCCTCCAGGAGGTCCGACAGGGCCTTCTTCGAGACCTTCCCGAAGCCCGACAGCGGCAGCGAGTCCAGGATCTCGAGCCGCTCGGGCAGCTTGAACTTGGCGATGTCGAAGCCGGCCAGGAAGCCCACGAGCTCGTCGAGGGACAGCGAGGCGCCCGGCTTCAGCACCACGCACGCGCACATCCGCTCCCCGAGCACCTCGTCCGGGTACGGAACACAGGAGACGTCGAGGACGGCCGGATGAGCGAGGGCGAGGTTCTCGACCTCCTCGGCACTGATCTTCTCGCCGCCCCGGTTGATCAGGTCCTTCCGCCGGCCCTCCACCACGAAGTTCCCCGAAGGGTGCATCCGGAGCAGGTCCCCTGAGCGGTAGAAGCCGTCGGCTGTGAACGCCCTGGAGTTGTGCTCCGGCGACCGGTAGTAGCCGCGCAGCGTGTAGGGACCCCTGACGATCAGCTCGCCCACCTGGCCCGCGGCGACCTCCCGGCCGCCCTCGTCCACGAGGCACACCTCGTCGTCCGGGCAGACTGGACGGCCACAGGTCTCCCGCCTGACATAGTCGGGGTCGTCGACACGGACGAACATGATGAGGCCCTCGGCCATGCCGAAGTTCTCCTGGATGAAGCAGCCCGGAAGCAGTCGTTGCGCTCTCTGTCGTACCTCGGGCTGGAGGCGCTGCCCACCGCTTTGGACTATGTGGAGCGACGACAGGTCGTGCTGGGCGGCCGAGGAGTCGTTCAACCAGCGGATCAGGAGCGCCGGGACGACGTGCACGTGGGTCACGCGGTGGCGCTCGACGAGCTGGAAGATCTCTGCGGGTTGGCGCCGGGTCGACAGCACCACCGTGGCGCCCGACAGGAGGAAGCCCTGCAGGCCCGGGCAGGCGAGCGGCAGGTTGTGCTCGATCGGCAGGACGATCAGCAGGACGTCACCGTCTCGGATGTCGCACACCGAGGCGGCGAGCCTCGAGTTGTACAGGTAGTCGTTGTGTGTGCGAGGGATCAGCTTGGGAATGCCGGTGGTGCCGCCGGACAAGAGGAACACAGCTGGGTCCGTGGGCACGATCTGGCGTCTGAGCTGCTCGAGCTCCGACCGGGGCGTCCACGGCTGCTGGCCGAGGAGCGCCTCGATCGAGACGAAGCCCTCCCGAGGCCGCTCCTCGCCAGCGCCCTGGACGAGGCACGTCCGCAGGGTCGGGTGCTCGCCCATGAGTGCGGCCACCATGTCCTGGAAGTCGAAGTTCCTCCCCGTCGCAGGCACCGCGCAGGCCGTCGCGCCGGAGATCCCGACGAACTGGTCGACCTCGCGACGCCGGTGCACCGGAAGCGCCAGGACGGGTATGGCCCCGATCATCTGGAGGGCGAAGTAGAGGTACGCGAAGGCTGCGGCGTTGGGGAGCTGCACCACAACACGGTCGAGGGGGCAGACTCCCAGGTCCAGCAGGTGGCACGCGAGAAGGGCGGACCGCCCCTCCAGCTCCCCGTAGGTCACCCTCTCGTCTCGGTCGATGATGGCGACCCTGTCGGCGTAACGCTGGAACACTTCGTAGAAGCCGTCGATGAGGGGCCTGTCCTCCCAGTAGCCCTTGCTCCGGTACTGCTGAGCCAGCGCCGAAGGAAAGGGCGTCATCCCCTCCAGGAGGTCCCCTCTCCTCCTGTCCCGGTCCCATTGCCCGTTGGGCCCGCACCAGCTCACGGCAGCGACTCCACGATGGCTACCTGCTCGGCGGCGACGTGGCGGCCCGCAGCGTCGAACTCGGCCTGGCGCTGGCGGGCGACCGTCCTACGGTCACGGCGGTAGCGCTCGGCGATCACGTTCTCCCAGCCGGTCTCTGGCCAGCGGTATGGCAGGTCGACGATCTCCCCTGGCCGGGTGGCTCGCTCGGCCAGCTCCAGCACGTCCATGCATATACGGCGCTGCTCCCCGGGGTGGTGTGGCCGGCCGACCACGTTGCCGAGCGGGTAGTCGAGGAAGGCCGCTCGCGGGGGCCGGACGCGCTCGGTGATGTCACGAGCCCCGGTGACACTGACCGTGACGAGGCCCTCACCCTCCAGGGCCCGGGCCAGCAAGCCCATGGTCTGGTGACACGCTGGGCACAAAGGGGCCACCAGGACGACCTGGGAGCCCGCTTCCCGGGCTGCCGCCGCCAGCGCGGGGGCCACGTCGGAGACGAGGGGAACGAGCAGCTTGATCGCCCCCAGCATGCTCAGGTGGTAGGGGGCGACCCCGCCGATCCAGCCCTCGGCCGCCAGCTCGCCCAGCCGCTGATAGGGGTGCACGACGTTCACGTCCATCCGCCCCGGCCGGCGGATCGGGCTCGGATGGGACACCACCAGGCGCCCCGGGTCCACGTCTTGGGGAAGGCGGCGGAAGCTCAGGTCGTTGGTCGGGTCGAACGGTCGCTCGCCGCTCAGGTGCACGCCAGCGCTCGACAAGATGATCACCGTCGCGCCGTCGAGGGGGCCACTCAGTGGCGTCCAGGGTGGCAACCCGAGGCGCGCCACGGGCATGGGCGGCATCGGGGCGGTGATCTCGTCGACCAGGTCCAAGTAGGCGAAGGGCATCCTCCTCACCCGTCCCCGGCTGGCCCGGGGCCCGGGGCACTCGTCGACTTCAGCTTCACGATCTTGGCGGTCGGGATCGGCTTCGGCCCCCTGGGAAGCCTCCCCCCCGAGATGAACGTCCCGAGCACGTTCCCCTCGACTACCGGGAGGACGAGCGCAGAGGCGTGCTCCTCGTCATGGTGGATCCGGACGAGGGCGGCGGCCTGTCGCTGGAGATGCCCGAAACCGGTGGCGCGGAGAGGGTCGGGCGGAGGCTCGTCGTCAGCGAGCTTCAGGACCACCGCCAGACGCTGGCCGGGATGCAGGCGGGCGCTCACGCCGGCGATCTCGACCTGGAGCCTGAAGATCTCGCCGTCCACGAGCGGCTGACGCTGCTCGTGGAGGTGGTACGGCGCCCACGGCCGGGACCTGCGGGGGCACAGCGCCCGCTGAGAGGCCCTCAGCCAGCCCCTGCTGATCTCTCGCTCGCCGCCGTCCACGTCGACCACGAAGATCGCCACCATGACGAGGGCATCGCTGTCGGTGGTCGACAGGTACAGGTCCATCACGGCTGGCCCGAGGAGCTCCGTCTCCTCCACCAGCTCTGGCGTCGCGAACCGCCCTGCCCCGTGCACGAAGGGTGAATCCTCGAAGCTCGTGGCCGTGTCGCTCGCGAACGTGTCGTGCTCGCTCAGCAGACCACCGGAGTGAAGGTAGAAGGGCGTCCACCTCGTCTCGGGCAACGGCCAGCGGTCCGCCGTTCTCCACCGGCCGGTCCCGGCCACGAACAACCTCACCGGCGGCTCGCGCAGCATCCCGGTGTCGATCCCCTTCAGCCAGTGGTCGAACCACCGCAGCGACTCGTACTGGAGCTGGTACAGCGGTCGGTCGAGGTACACGTCCGGTCCCACGAGGAGCACCCTGGGGCCCTCCCAGCGCTCGAAGCTCCGGAACGCAGCCGGGAGGTGGAGCCCGTTGAGCCCCCAGCAGGCCCCAAGGTAGGCCGGGACACCGGTATGCGAGTAGTCCACTCGCCGCTCCTCCCACCAGTCCGTGTCGAGGGGGCAGAGGACGACGTCGGCCACGAGCGCATTGGAGCCGATGGGATCCCGGAGCGCAGCCACGAGCTCGGGCACGGCCGCGATCTCATCGTCTTCGAGGGCAGCGGCCGCGGCGCGGGAGAAGGCCTCGTGCCCGTGACGCGCTGCGTACCAGCTCCGGTACCGCAACCCGTCCAGCTTGTCCTTCCATCCGACCAGGAACCGGTAGGACAGGATGCCGCCGTGGTAGAGGAAGTCGCGGTAGAAGTCCGTGGCGCCAAACGGCGCGAATATCGCGCGGAGAGCCGGTGGCTCTCGCATCGCCGTCTGGATCTGCAACCACGCGAAGTAGGAGATGCCGAACAGGCCCACGTCGCCGGTCGACCACTCCTGGGCGGCGAGCCAGCCGATCGCTTCGGCGACGTCCGCCGACTCCTGGGGTCCCATCGCCTGGTACCACCCCCCGGACTTCCCTGTTCCCCGCACGTTGAAGATCCCGTGGGCGTAGCCGCGCCTCGCGAAGAACGTGGGATCGCCCGACTCCATCCAACCTCGCTGAAGGCTGAATCCCTCGGGGAACACGGGCGAGGTCTGGAACTCGTTGTTGTAGGGATGGAAGCCGGCGATGACGGGCACCGCCTCACTGGTGTCAGGTCGAAAGACGTCGCCGACGAGCTCCGTGCCGTCGGACAGCGGGATGACCAGGTCTCGGTCGACGACGACCCGGTAGCGCCGCTCCGAGGTCGCCCAATCCAGACCGAACATCTCAGCTCCCTCCCGTCTCGGCCATCTCGATCACGTCCTGCTAAGGCCTCACCTGGGCGACCCGGACGTGCACGACGAAGGGACGCTCACCGGCCAGGCCCGACTCCACCGCCGGCCCGAGGTCGCTCGACTTCGTCACGGCGACCCCGTCGGCGCCGTAGCCCTTGGCCACCGCGAGGTGGTCCACGCCGGCGATCTCAGTCCCCGGATGGTGCCGCCGGTCGTGGGCCAGGCCGACGTAGCCCTCGATGGCCCGCTTGACGGCAAGGTACCCTCCGTTGTCGAGCACGACCACCACGATGGGGGCGCCGGCCTCCACCGAACTCCAGATCGCCTGCACGGAGAACTGGAAGCTTCCATCGCCTACGACGGCGACGACCGGCCGCTCGGGTCGACCCACCTTGGCACCCACGGCCGCGGGCGTGCCCCAACCCAAGGCCCCTCCGCTGCTGCGCATGACCAGCTGTCGATCGCCGACCGGTAGGTGTCGCAACAGCGTCCTCGACGACCGCACGCCCTCGTCGACCAGTATGGCTCCAGTCGGCAAGACGGCCCCGAGGGCTTCGGCAACCCGCTCCACGCCCATTGGAACGGCATCCGGGTCACTTCTGGCCAGCTCGGCGCGCACCGCCTCCCCCCGCCGCCGGCGGAGATCGTCGCGGTGCCGGCACCGCTCCTCCCGCTGGTGCCCGGAGATCCCCCCACGCCTTCTCACTTCGCCCACCAGGGCGTCGAGGGAGAGACGGGGATCGCCGAGGAGGCCCACGTCGGCACGGTTCACCCGGCCAATCTCGTCCGGGTCGTCATGGGCGTGCACCAGCCGAGCTCCGGGTGGGAGCCTTGGGCGCGCCACCTCGGAGAAGGCATAGAAGACGCGGCAGCCCACCGCCAGCACCACATCCACTCCCTCCAGCAGGGAGTCGTCCTCCCCGTAGAGGCCTAGCGCCCTCCCATCGGTGGTGGGGTAAGGCAGGTCGGCCAGGTCCGTGAAAGGGGCAAGGAAGACGGGAAGCTCGAGCTCCTCTGAGGCGGCCCGCAGGGCTCCGAGCGCTCGCCTCGCCCGACTGCCTGCCAGGAGCACCGGGCGCCGGGCGCTCAGCAACAGCTCCGCGGCCGCCCGCACCACATCAGGCGCCGGCCCGGCAGCCAGGACGGAGCCTCCAGGGAGCTCGGCAGGCCGGGGGCCCTCCACCTCCTCACGCATGAGATCCTCCGGCACCGTCAGGTAGGTCGGCCCGGCCGGCGGCTGGACGGCCAGGTGGATCGCTCGGGAGAGGTCGCTCGCCACGTCACGGGATCTCAGGCTCTGGTGGGCCCACTTGGTGACCGGCCGGGCCAGCGAAGCCAGGTCGGCTACGGCACAGAACGCGCCCTCGGCCAGCACCGCCCGGTCCTTGTGGCCAGCGGTGACCACGACCGGCGAGCCATCCCGGAGGGCATTGAAGACCTGGCTCAGCCCGTTCATAGTTCCGACGCTCGTGTGCAGCCCGACCAGACCTGGGCGGCCCGTCGCGCGCGCGTACCCGTCGGCCATCGAGACGGCGACGCCCTCGTGGAGGGCGAGGACATAGCGCAGCTCTCCGTCGTCTCGCACTGCCTCGAGGAGCGCGGCCTCGGTCGATCCCGGCAGGCCGAAGAAGGTCGAGACGCCAACACTGCGGAGCACCTGCACGAAAGCCTCGGCCACCTTCATGGCGCCACCTCCTCGTTCGAGACCGCCGGGGGACCAGCCCCCAGGAAGACCTGGCCCATCTCGGGATCAGCGAGAACGGCGCTGGCCTCGGCCGACATCGCCACCCGCCCGCGCACCAGCACGTAGGCCCAGTCCGCCAGCTCGAGGGCCGCCTGGGCCTTCTGCTCGACGAGTAGGATGGCCTTCCCGCGGTCCACCAGCACGCGGACCTGCTCCTCGAGGACGACCCTGGTGAGGGCAGGTGACAGTCCTGCCGTGGGCTCGTCCAGGATCAGCACGCGTGGCGCGAGCATCAGAGCACGACCCACCGCCGTCATCTTCCGCTCGCCGCCGCTCATCGTCCCGACGAACCGCTTCAGCTTGGTGCGCAGGTCGGGGAAGATCTCCAGCACCTCCTCCATACGCTCGGTGCGCGCCCGCTTGTCCAGCAAGTAGCCCCCCATCTCCAGGTTCTCGTGCACCCGCAAGGTGTCAAAGACGTCCTCGACCTGTGGGACGTAGCCGACCCCCTCCCGAGCCAGCTCCTCCAGGGGTCGCCTGGTCACCCGGCGCCCGTCGAGGTGGACCTCGCCCCCCATGATCCGGGCCAGACCAAGGATCGCCTTCAGCAGAGTCGACTTGCCCGCACCGTTGGGACCGACGACGGCGACGAGCTGCCCACTCGCCACCTCGATGTCGACACCGTTGATAACGGGGACGTCGCCGTAGCCAGCCACGAGTCGCTCGGTCGACAGCCGGCAGGAGCCGGCCGAGGGCGCATCAGCCAACGACATACGCCTCCTGGACCTCCCTGCTCCTGCGCAACTCCGTCATGGTCCCCTGCGAGAGGACCCCGCCGCGTGCCATCACCACCACCGTGTCGCACAGCCGCTCGACGGCGCCGAGCTCGTGCTCGATCAGGACTATCGAAAGGCCGCTGTCCCGGAGGTGGAGGCAGATGTCCTCCAACCGGTGGGACAGCGACGGGCTGAGGCCGGCCATGGGCTCGTCGAGGAGGAGGAGGCGGGGTCGGACCATGAGGGCCCTCATAACCTCCAGCAGCCGCTTCTGCCCCCCACTGAGCGAACCCGCCCGCTCGTCTGCCTTGTCCCCCATGTCGAAGAGGTCGAGCAGGCCGCCAGCCCGCGCGAGGTTCTCCCTCTCCTGCGCCCCCCACGACATCTTGCCCATGAGGAGGCCCAGGCCCGACTCGGCCCGCTGCCCGGGCGCGGCCACCAAGAGGTTCTCGATGGTGGTCAGGCGGCTGAACTCGTGGGGCAGCTGAAAGGTCCGCACCAGCCCGTGTCGGGCACGGCGGTAGGCAGGAAGGCGCGTCACGTCCCGGCCGTCGAAGACCACCCGACCGGCGTCGGCCTGGAGGAAGCCGCTGACGAGCCCCATCACCGTCGACTTCCCTGCGCCGTTCGGACCGATGAGCCCGGTGATCGAGCCGGCCTTCACCTCGAAGGACGTGCCGACCACGGCGTGGACCCCCCCGAAGCGCTTGTCCAGGTCTCGTACCACCAGGATCTCCCGATCGAGTCGAGGAGACCGACCGCCCCCGAGAGCGGGCCTCGTCGTCGGACGCAGGGTGCCGCTGGCCGGCAGCTCAGGAACGGATCCGCCCGGGCCCCCGACGCCCACCGTCCCGTCCGATCGAGGGAGTGCGGGCCCGGGGACGAACAGATCCTCGAGTCCCGACACCGACAGGGACGGGGTGACGGCCGCGGGCCCCGTTGCGCCGCCCGGTCGACGCTCGGGGATGACGCCCTGGGGCCGCAGCCATATGAACACGATCGTGATGGCACCGAGCAACATCCACCCGATGTCCTCGATGAGCTGGGGGTGGCCCTTGATGTGCGGGAGGAACTGGACGCCTTGCAGGATGAGCACCGGCACGATGACCGTGCCCATGAGCACTCCGGCGTCGTTGCCCAAGCCTCCGACGATGATGGCGGTGAGGAGGGCGAGGGTCTCCACGTACTGCCACGCCGAGGGGGACCAGCCGCCGATGAACCCGGCCAGCAGGGCGCCGCTCGCCCCTGCGAGAGCGCCTCCCACCCCCTGGGCCACCACCCGCAGGACGACGACGTTCTTTCCGACCGCGATCGCCGCTTCCTCGTCGTCGCGCAGGGCGCGGAAGGCGCGCCCCATCGGCCCGCTCGTGAAGCGGCGGACGAACGGGTAGAGGACGATGCACGCGCCGAGGACCACGGCCACATAGGCCCAGTCCTGGACAGCCCCATGCAGGGAACCCAAGGGGTTCGGGATCGCCGAGAGCCCGGCGTTGCCGTTGACCAGCCCTGTGTCCGCGCTGACCACTGTCGTCGCCATGACGGATACCACGAACATGGTCATGGCCTGGTAGTCCGGGCGCAGGCGCCTCAGACCCGTGACGCCGATCAGGCAACCCAGCACCGCCGCGACTGCCATGGCGATGAGGATCGCCGCCACGACCGGCAGCTTCACCCCGACGACGTAGGACTGGAACCCGCCCCCTGCGGAGCTCGGGCCGAGAGTCAGCACCGAGTACGTGTAGGCGCCAGCGGCCACCAGCACTATGTAGGCGAAGTTCGCCACTCCGGCCACCCCGAACTCGAGGTTGAGCCCCCAAGTGGCCAGAAGGTCGGTCCCGAAGTACACGAGGAGCACGACGACGTAGTACTCGACGCCGCTCACGCCCTTCCCTCCTCGCGCACGCACCCCAGCGTCGTCACCCCGCCAGTCTCCTCGCCGCGGCTGCGCCCGAGGAGAAAAGGCCGCGCGGCCTCACCAGCAGCATCGCGATGAGTATCCCGAAGGCCACGACCGGCTGGTAGGCCGGGCTCCAGTACGCCCCGGCGACCTGGCTAGCGATACCGACTACCAACCCGCCGATCATCGCCCCGTAAGGCTGCCCGATGCCACCGAGGACAGCCGCCGCGATCATGTAGATCAGGAACGTCGCTCCGATGCTGAAGTCGAACGAGACGGTGGTGATGGCGAGCGCGACCCCAGCCGCCCCACACATGAGCCCTGACACCAGCCACGTGAAGTCAATGACCCGGTCCGTGCGAATCCCACAACTCCTCGCCACCGTACGGTTCGTGGATGTGGCGCGCATCGCTCGGCCCAGCTTCGTCCTTGTGAGAAGAAGGTGGAAGCCTGTCATGAGCACCAGCGTCAGCCCGATGATCGCGATCTGCGACTCCGTGAGGACGATGTCCCCGAGGTGCAGGGTTGCGCCGGACTGCTGACCGTAGCTGCGGGCAGCAGCGCCGGTCACGGCGACGATCAGGTACTGAAGGATGATCCCGGCTGAGACGGTGACGATCACCATCGCGACAAAGCCCGTTCCCCGCCGCGAGAGCGGAGCGAGCAGGAGCCGGTTGAACGCCACCGAGGCGACCCCGATGAGGACGCTGGTGGCGGCCAAGACCACCCACACGTTGACTCCAGCCTGCAGGATCCCGTAGCCGACGAAGGCCGCCAGAGTCATGAGCGAGCCATACGTGATGTTCAGCACGTTCGATATTCCGAACTGCACGGTGAACCCAACCGCCCCAAGCGACACGACGGCCCCGGACGCTATGCCGAACCCGATGGCCTCGATGAGCTGGCGCAAAGTGCTCCTTTCTGCAAACGGGGCTCACTGGGTGGTCGGCCCGAGCAACGCTAGGGCGCTCCGGCTCAGGACAGGGCGTGCTGCACGGCGGTCCCCTTGATGACACCCAGGAGCCTGGAGCTGCCACCTGATGTGAAGGCCCCGGCCGAATAGTTGCCGGGGGAATTGTGATACTGGTCGAAGGAGATCGCTCCACCGACGCCAACATACTGGATGGCATGACCTGCCTTCAGGGCAGCGAGGGCGGCCGGATAGGTGTGCACCACTGCCTTTCCGGAACCGGCGCTGGTTATCTTCAATATGTCCGCGTTATAGACGGGCCCCTTGGTGCTGTGGGCCATCTGCATCGCGAGGCTCATGATGATGATCCCGTCATATATCGAGGAGATCACCCCGACCCCGAGCACCGTCCCAGGGCTCTTGATGCCAGGAGCCGAGTAGAGGTTGTGCTTGTAGACCTTGTAGGCAGTCGTGCCGGGGTTGATGTACGAACCGACGAGAGCGATGTCGTGTGTGACGAACTGTTGTCCGAGCACCTTCTCCACCGCACCGTAGTAGTCAGGGGTCAGCGAGTCCGTGGCTGTCACGATCGGTGGGACCGTGCCGTTGTTGAGCTGCTTGTACTCGGAAAAGAAGGTGGCAGACGTCTGAGGGTCAGCGGAGAAGATGAGCGCCTGCGGGTGAGCGTTGATCACCTTTTGCACAATGCTCGAGTACGACGCCGCGTCACCTGGTATCGTCAGCTTCAGGGCCAAGTCGCCACCGAGCTTCGCGTAGGCGGCGACGACGCCCGGCTCGTTCCCCTGCGCACCGATGTTGTTCTGGAAGATCATGGCGGCCCGCTTCCAGCCCTGGCGGATCGCCCAGATCGCGAACGCAGCCCCGTTCTGGTTGTCGGCCGGCGTCATCCGCCAGAAGTACTGATCGGTGGTCTTGTCGAAAGACACCAGGCCGTCGGTCGAGAACATCGGGATATGGGCACGGTTGACGATTGGGATGGTGGTCGCCGCGGTATTGCTCTCCAGACCTACGGCCATGTCCAGGTTGCTGGTGGTGGCAAGGGCCCGTGTGACGTTGGGGACGGCGTCCGCCGGGTCCCCGGTGTCGTCGATGACGTCGCACTTCAACTTGTTGCCGAGCGGCCCCCCAGCCCGGTTCACGGCGTACACTCCGGTGGCGCAGGCCGCCGTCATGAGGGTGCCGATCTCGGCTGCCGGCCCGGTCATGGGCCCGATCACCCCCACGTTGATGCTGCCGCCGGATCCCCCCGAGCCACTCGGCTTTCCGCCGGTGGTGGTAGTCTGGCCCGCGGTCGTGGTGGAGTTGTGCGCCCCTGAGTTGCCATTGCCAGATCCACAGGCAACTGCGACGAGGGACACCGCCAGGAGGACCGCCGCCGTACGGCGAGGATGTCGGGTCAGACCCGTGACACCCACCGGGTGCTCGTCATCGGCGCGTGGCGATGGGCGGTACCTCGACCATGTGGTCATCCTGTTCATGTCTCCCCCTGCTTCTCGTCCCACTGTCGCTTCCTGTGCCTTCTGCTGTCGGAGCTGCCCGTCACCCGTCACTGGCCCACGAGGATCCGACGCAGGTTCCCCCCGAGCATCAGGGCTCGCTGCGCATCGCTCACGTCGAGGGCTCGGATGGAGTCGAGAACCTGCACTGGCCAGTGCTCGCCGTCGTCGGGGCCCATCGGGAAGTCCGTCCCGAACATCACCCGTTCAGGGCCGAAGAACTCGATCCCGCACTCGAGGGCGGGCAGGGAGCCGTTCACCATGGTGTCGTTGTAGAAACGGCGGAAGTACTCCACCACCGGCTCGGGAAGGGCCGGCGACGCCTCAGTGAGCGAGCCCGCCCGGTACCGCTCGACCTCCTGGTCCATCGCCTCGATCCGGCTGGCGTAGAAGGGGACCATCCCGCCAAGGTGGTGGGTGACGAAGGTCAGTCGCGGATGTTTCTCCAGCACGCCACCGTAGACCAGCCGCGCCATGGCGATGCTCGTCTCGAACGGCCAGCCGAAGAGCCGGTCCACAAGGTCCCGCTTCAGCCACGGGTGGGAGTGGCCATGCTGGGGATGGATCCAGATCGGCATCCCCAGAGCCTCGGCCCGCGCGTACAGCGGCCACATGGAGTCGTCATCGAGGGGCCTCCCCTCGACGTTGGAGAAGATCAGCACTCCCCTGAGCCCGAGCTCGTGGTGGGCCCGGTCCAGCTCCTCCAAGGTGACGTCGTCCACGACAGGGACCACGCCCACGCCGATGAGGCGGTCAGGATGGCTCGCCGCCATCTCCGCGATGCTCTCGTTCGCCACTCTGGTCAGGTGCTGGACTGTCTCGCGGTCCATCCCGAGCCACATCGGCGGCCGGACTAGGACCAGGACCTGCACATCCACGCCGATCTTGTCCATGAACCTCAGTCGCCGGTCGGCGTCCCAGAGGTAGCTGTTCCGGAGGGCCTTGGCCTCGGCGCTCGGCGCCCTCTGTTCGAGGGCCTCGAGCAGGCCGGCCGGGCACACATGAGAATAGGCGTCGATGACTTCGGGCTGACCCACCCGGAACCTCCCCACTTTGGTAGGTACTATACGCCCGGGCGACGCCCGCCGCAAGGCACCTCGGCCTCAGGTGACTGCTGTGAACCCCCCGTCAACGACGAGGATCTGCCCGGTGACGAAGCGGTTCGACAGCGCCAGGCTCACCATCGTCTCGGCCACGTCGTCAGGCGTCGCCACCCGCTGGAGCGGTGTCATCCTCGCCCGACGCTCCATCAGCCGGTCGTAGTGCTCGCCGAGCTGGTGCTCCATCCACTCGCCCACCATCCAGCCAGGGGCCACCCCATTGACGCGTATCCGGGGAGCGAGCGCCCCGGCAAGCGTCCGCGTCAGGTTGGCCAGGGCCGCCTTCGAAGCGGCGTAGGGGAAAGGCTGCGGCCCAGGACGCAACCCGGCGATGCTACAGGTCATGACGATCGAGGCGATGGGCGACTCGCCCAGCAGTGGCGCGGAGGCGCGAGAGACCTGGAACGCACCCCTGACGTTCACGGCGAAGACGCGGTCCCACGCTTCGAGGTCGAGACCGTCCAGGTCCGAGGGCGGGACGTCGACAGTGGTGCCGGCGTTGTTGACGAGGACGTCGAGACGACCGTAGTCGGCTCGCACCCGGTCCACCATGGAACGTACGGCGTCCTCGTCGGCGACATCGGCCCGACAAATCGTGGCCAGCGCTCCGAGGGCCTCGATCTCCCGGGCGACCGCATGCGCCTCCTCCTCGCTCCTCGCGTAGTTGACCACGAGGTCGAAGCCCTGCTTCGCGAAGGCGAGAGCCGCGCTCCGGCCGATGCCGCGGCTCGAGCCCGTCACCAGCGCCACCGGCCGGCCCGGCATCACCCGGCTGTCAGGAGCGGTCATCCGTCCGCCGGCAGTGCGGGAGCGACCCCTCGGGCCCAGAGGATCACCGGGTGGCGCGCTCCGAGCCCCGAGCCGCGCGGACGGGGGCTGGGAGCTTCGTCACCTGAGAAGTACCTACCGCAGTAGTGCAGCATCCGGCGGAGCGTAAGGAGCGTCCACATGGGGTGTCAAGGGTACCCGTCCCCGGTCCGTCCAGGCGTCGACCTGTGTGCCCGGTCGCCGACGTGGCCGCTTGGCACGTCTCGTAGGCGGGCGCCTCCGGCAACGCCGCGCGGCGGGGGCCGTGGGCTCGGCTGAGCACGTCGGTAACGCTGGTGTGGTGGGGGGGGTCGGACGGCCGATGGGACTCCTCGACGGCAAGCGCATCCTGGTCACCGGCGTCCTCACAGACGCATCCCTCGCCTTCGGGGTGGCCAAGCTGGCCCAGGAGGAAGGGGCCGAGATCATCCTGACCGGGGCCGGACGGGCGCTCTCCCTGACCCAGCGCACGGCCCGACGCCTCCCCCAGCCGGTCGACGTGCTGCCGATGGACGTGACCCTGCCCGACGAGCTGGCGGCTGTGGCGGGCACCCTGGGTGAGCGGTGGGGGGCGCTGGACGGGGTCCTCCACGCCATCGGATTCGCTCCCGAGACTTGCCTGGGCGGAGACGTGCTGCGGGCCGGGTGGGACGACGTGGCAGTGGCCCTCCAGGTCTCGACCTACTCCCTCAAGGCGCTCACCGCAGCAGTTCTCCCCCTGCTCGAGGCCGCCGGGCAGTCCTCCGTCGTCGGGCTGGACTTCGACGCCACGGTGGCCTGGCCCGCATACGACTGGATGGGGGTGGCCAAGGCCGCCCTCGAGTCCCTGGCGCGCTACCTGGCCAGGGACCTCGGACGAGCCGGTGTACGCGTCAACCTGGTGGCCGCCGGCCCGGTGAAGACCATGGCTGCCAAGTCCATCCCCGGCTTCGCCCGCTTCGAGGACGTATGGGCGGACCGCGCCCCGCTCGGCTGGGACGTGACCGACTCGTCGGCCGTCGCCCGAGCCTGCGTGGCACTCCTCTCCGACTGGTTCCCCCGGACCACGGGTGAGATCGTCCACGTCGACGGGGGCTTCCACGCCGTGGGCGTCTGACCCCGCCGGCGCCGGCGTCCGAGCCTCCTTCGTGGATCATTGGACACGTGGGCGTTTCTACTTGCCGTAGCTCGTGTCAATCCATAGGCTCTGACCGGTGCTGAGAGGGCGGTCCGCGCGTCCGGGAGCATTGGTCCTGATGCTGGTCGTCGTCGCCCTCGCGGCCTCCGCCTGCAGCTCCGGCACCTCCCCCGGGCCCGGCGCCACCGTCCCCCGCACGGTCGTCACCACCACCTCCACCACCTCCACCACTCCCCCGCCCTCCTCCTCGACCACTGCCGACGCCCCGCCCACCACGCCCACCACGGCCGCCGACCCCTACGCCATCCCCGCCGTCATCACCAAGCCCTACGTCCAGCGTGTCCTCAACGCCCTGGAAGTAGTGAACGGCCAAGCTACCCACCTGATCGTGGTGAACAAGACCCTCGTCCCAGCCGCCGCCGAGCGCCTACGAGCAATCTACACACCTCCCGAATTCCAAATTCAGAGCCAACACTTCCTCAATCAACTCGCCCAGGGAATTTCCAAGTACTACTACTCACAAGAAGCTGCAGTGGTAGATCATCTGGAGGGCCTGCTCTCAGTAACTGACCAGTGCGTGTTTCTGAGTACGACACGCGACGTATCACACGTTGCCAAGCACCCGCCCCCTGAGCGGACACTGTACATGGCACTGAAACGAACCTTACCTGCAAACAATGGGCAGAAGCTGAATCCAACTCCATGGTCTATCGACTTCATTGGGTATGACTCTGACGGGTCGCAGCCGCCGAATCCATGCTCAGGAAATAGGACAGGATGAAAACACTGACAGTGCGTCCTCTTGCTGTCCTGGGCATCATTGTGCTCCTTCAGCTCTTCATGCCGATGGCGTTCGGGAAACAAGGAAACGTAGTCGAGGTCGGGGGTTCTGACAATACGATCACTTACACCGTCTCGGGCGGGACGAGCGGGACGGAAGCAAACGGGCACGGGCCAGGCGGGGTGACGCCGGTGAACGACGTGACGACGAGCGTCGGGCCCTCCAACCATTTCCAGTACACGTACCAGCTGG